>JAYSWK010000156.1:0-5200 GCA_043718085.1 Rhodobacterales bacterium | reverse complement strand
GACACGTCAAGATTGTGGCGCATGAACAGCGCCACGATCAGCATGACGCCCACCGCAGACCACAGCACCGTGTACAGCATGGTCCGGGGCCTGAACACATGCGCCCAAACCGATTTCGTCGGCTGGCCCGACCGTTCGCGCACCTCGTCCGTCAGGGCCAGGTAGCTGACCAGACCACGCGGCTTGCCGACCTTGTCCATCATTCCGTCGCAGGCATCGATGCAAAGACCGCAGGTGATGCAGGCCATTTGCTGACCGTCGCGGATATCAATGCCCATCGGACAGACATTGACGCAGGCCGAACAATCGATGCAATCGCCATTGTCCGCAACGCCGGGCTTGCCGCGCGGCTCGCCGCGCCAGCCGCGATATCCGATGGTCAGCGTATCCTCGTCCATCATCGCCGCCTGAATGCGCGGCCACGGGCAGGCGTAAATGCAGATCTGCTCGCGGGCAAAGCCGCCAAAGACAAAGGTGGTCGCCGTCAGAATCGCGATGGTGATATAGGCGATGGGCGCGGCGGTGCCCGCGAAAAGATCGACAAACAGCTGCGGCGCGTCGGTGAAGTAAAAGACCCAAGCCCCCCCCGTCGCCACGCCGATCAGCAGCCAGATCGCCCATTTCATCAGCCTTTTGCGCCACTTCTCGGCGTACCAGGCTTGCCGTTGCAGACGGATGCGGGCGTTGCGGTCGCCTTCGACCCAGCGTTCGACCAGGATGTAAAGGTCGGTCCAGACGGTCTGCGGGCAGGCATAACCGCACCAGACGCGCCCCAGGGCCGAGGTGAACAGAAACAGCCCCAGCCCCGCCATGATCAAAAGGCCCGCGACAAAGTAAAACTCTTGCGGCCAGATCTCGATCATGAAGAAAAAGAACCGCCGGTTCGCCATGTCGATCAGCACAGCCTGATCAGGCAGGTTCGGCCCGCGGTCCCACCGGATCCAGGGCGTCAGATAGTAGATGCCCAAGGTGAACCCCATGATCCACCATTTGAGCGTTCTGAACCGCCCGGAAACCCGGCGCGGGAAAATGGGTTCGCGGGCGGCATAAAGCGGCCCTGGTTCTTCGGTGGATGACATGACTTTATTCCAAACCTGTTCGCTGCGACCCCTTTTGCACCGATGCCCGCCATCGGTCATTGACCTGGATCAAGCCCGGCGGTCAACCTGTGGTCACCCGGCAATGACCGTGCCAGGCCCACCGCCCCCGACAGCGGGTCACGGGCCTTGCGCCGCGATCCGGTGGTCCGCAGGATATCAGGCGGTGTGCTTGGCTGGCAGAAACGCCGGCACCCCAGGAACCGCGCGAACAGGGGGGTGCCGGCGTCCGTGGCGCGCGAAATCGTGACTTCGGCACCACAGCTCTTGGCCGCGATCTGGCGGCTTTGGGCTATTGTGGCCATCTGGCACAGGGCCGCCTTGACCTGAATCAAACTGCCCGGATATTGCGCCGTGGTTGGCCCATCACGACAGCAAAAGGCCGCGCCCGTTTGGCAAGCGCGGCCAATTCTGTGTTGGCCCCCGGCGCGAACCGGGCGGCCAGGTTACTCGCCACCCCCCAGACTGTGGACATAAAGGGCGACGGCGCGGATCTGGTCTTCGCTTAGCCGCGCCGTGCTGCCGCTTGGCGCAAAGCCCCAGCTTGGCATGACGCCGCCACGTCCGGCCGAGATTGTGGCGGTCAGCGTGGCTTCGTCGCCGCCATAAAGCCAGATCGCATCTGTCAGCCCCGGCGCGCCCAGATCGCGGTTGCCCTTGCCGTCCTCGCCATGACAGGCGGCACAATTGTCGGCGAAAAGCTGCGCCCCGGCCGCGGCTTTGGCGTCACCGGCGGTCTGGCCGGACAGCTTCAGGACAAAGTTCACCACATCGCCGATCTGCTCGGTTGTCAGTCGGGCCGAGGCGGCGTCCGCCATCGGTCCCGGTGCGGCCTTGTCGGACCATGCGGGCATGAAGATCCCGAAATTGCGCGCGTCGGGGTCGGTCGTGTTGCGGATGCCATGGGTGATCGTGGTGTGGATCGCCTCAAGATCGCCGCCATACAGCCATTCATTGTCCGACAGGGTCGGATATCCGCGCGCCTTGCTGCCGCCGCCTTCGCGGCCATGACATTGGACGCAATTGATGTTGAAAATTGCCTTGCCTGCCTTCAGGGCATAGGAATTCAATGCATCATCCTGGCCGACCATGGCCAGATCGGTTGCCACCAGTTTGGCCTTCATCGGCGCGTTGGCAGCATCGAACCGGTCGATTTCGGCCTGCACATCGGCCCGGGTCGAGGCATGCAGCAGCCCCGGCGTCGCGCGGGTCAGCAAGGGCCAGGCCGGATAGGCAATGGCATAGCCAATGGCGAACAGGATGGTCAGGTAGAAAACCCAGACCCACCAGCGCGGCAAAGGGTTGTTCAACTCTGCAATGCCGTCCCAGACATGGCCCGTCGTGGCCACTTGCTTGGGCTGGCTTTTGACCGCTTTGGCGCACATGCCTACGCCTCCTTCGATGGTCGGGTTGTGTTCCCCGGTTGGGTTTCGTTGCGAAAGATCATGTTTGCCGCGTCCTGATGCACCCGTTTGCTGCCTGGCCGGAACGCCCAGACAAAGACCCCGACCAGAAACAACGTCAGCGCCAGCAACACCCAGCTGTCGGCGAATTCACGCAGAAGGCTGTATTTTTCCATGATGATCCCCTAACGCGATGCGTCTGGTGTGAAGGTCGAGAAATCGACCATCGTGCCCAGCACTTGCAGATACGCCACCAGCGCATCCATTTCGGTCAGTTGCGGTTGCCCGTCAAAGTTCGAGACATTGACCTTGAGATAGCGCGCGACCAGACCGGCGCTGTCGGTATTCGGATCGGCCTGGGCGGCAAAGTCGGCAGCCGCATTGGCCATCTCGTCATCGGTATAGGGCACGCCCACCCTGCGGTGTGCGGTCATGAGGTCGGCGATATAGGTCGGCTTCAACCGGGTTTCCGACAGGAACCCGTATTTCGGCATCACCGATTCCGGCACCACCGCTTCGGGATCAGTCAGATGGTCGACATGCCAGTTGTCGGAATACTTGCCCCCGACCCGCGCCAGATCCGGCCCGGTCCGCTTGCTGCCCCATTGGAACGGATGATCATACATCGATTCCGCCGCCAGCGAGTAATGACCGTAACGTTCAACCTCGTCGCGCATGGGCCGGATCATCTGGCTGTGGCAGACATAGCACCCTTCCCGAATGTAAATCTGCCGCCCCTCCAGTTCCAGCGGCGTGTAAGGCCGCATGCCCCGCACCGTCTCGATCGTGTTTTGCAGGTAAAAGAGCGGCACGATCTGCACCAGGCCGCCAATGGACACGACCAGAAAGCTCAGCACCAGCAACAGCGAGGCATTGCGCTCGATGAACTTGTGTTTGTCGAGAAAAGACATTTTCGCTGCCCCTTATTCCGCAGGAACGCCAGCGTAGGCAGCAGCCCGTCGTGGCTGCGCCCGCACCGTCATCCAAAGGTTGTAAACCATGATCAAGGCACCGGTCAGGAACATCGCGCCGCCCAGACCACGCACCACATACATCGGGAACTTTGCTGCCACCGTGTCGGCGAAAGCGTTCACCAGAAAGCCGTTCGCATCCACCTCGCGCCACATCAGGCCTTCCATGATGCCGCTGACCCACATGGACGAGGCGTAAAGCACGATCCCGATCGTGGCCAACCAGAAGTGCCAGCTGATCAGCGAGTTGCTGTACATCCTTTCGCGGTTCCACAGGCGCGGCGTCAGGAAATACAGGACCGAGAATGTGATCATCCCGTTCCAGCCCAGGGCCCCGGAATGAACGTGGCCGATGGTCCAGTCGGTGTAGTGGCTAAGGCTGTTCACCGCCTTGATCGACATCATCGGGCCTTCAAAGGTCGACATGCCGTAAAAGCCGATGGAGACCACCATCATCCGGATGATCGGATCGGTGCGCAGCTTGTCCCATGCGCCCGACAGCGTCATCAGCCCGTTGATCATGCCACCCCAGCTTGGCATCCACAGGATGACCGAGAACACCATGCCAAGCGTCGAGGCCCAGTCCGGCAGCGCGGTGTAGTGCAGGTGGTGCGGACCGGCCCAGATATACAGGAAGATCAGCGCCCAGAAGTGGATGATCGACAACTTGTAGCTGTAGACCGGCCGCTCGGCCTGCTTGGGCACGAAGTAGTACATCATCCCCAGGAAACCGGCCGTCAGGAAGAAGCCCACCGCGTTGTGGCCATACCACCACTGCACCATGGCGTCCTGCACACCGGCATACAGCTGCACCTGCGCAGAACCGAAGATCGACACCGGGATGGCCGCGTTGTTCACCAGATGCAGCATCGCCACCGTCAGGATCATCGACAAAAGGAACCAGTTCGCCACGTAGATGTGGGGCTCCTTGCGGCGAAACAGCGTGCCCATGAACACGATCAGGAACGAAACCCAGACCACTGTGATCAGGATGTCCACATACCAGACCGGTTCGGCATATTCCTTGCCCTGACTTGCGCCCAGCACATAGCCGGTCGCCGCCAGCACGATCACCAGCTGCCAGCCCCAGAACACGAACCACCCCAGATTGCCGCCGAACAGGCGTGCAGCGCTGGTGCGCTGGACGATGTAGAACGAGGACATGATCAGCGCGTTGCCACCAAAGGCAAAGATCACCGCACTGGTGTGCAGCGGCCGCAATCGGCCAAAGTTGCCATAGCCTTGCAGGACCTCGAAGTTCAGCTGCGGAAACGCCAGCTGGCTGGCGATGACCACCCCCACCAGAAAGCCCACCACGCCCCAGAACGCAGTGGCAATCGCCCCGGCCCGGATCACGCTGTCAAAGTATTCGTGCCGGTTGTCCGGTCGCGGATCGCCCGCTGTCCGCAGCACCCACAGAAACGCGATTGCCGCCGCCAGCATGACGGTGATCGCGTTCACCATATAGGCAAGGTCATGGGCGTAGTTGGCGGCAATCGCGGCACAGACCGCGACAAACCCCAACCCCGCCAGTTTCAGGTAATCCCACATTTTTGCGTCCCTTCGTCCTGTCATCCCCGGCTCCGCCCCCAAAACGATTCGGGGGCTGGTCAGGCGTATCGACTGCTCGTCTTCTGCGGTGCGGCACCAACATATGCCTTGATCTGTATCAACTTCGCCATGCGACCAAGTTGACCTCCATCAAGGTTGGTCAAATTCTGAAAGACTA
>JAYSWK010000155.1:0-5215 GCA_043718085.1 Rhodobacterales bacterium | reverse complement strand
GAGACCGGCATTTCGGCAAAGCGCGAGAATGTGTCGTTCTGACCAGGGCGGGCCATGATATGCATCTGGCCCTGCACGCTTTGCGCCTGGGTCACGGTGACCATCAGCCAAAGCGAGGGCAGTTTGCGAAAGGTCAGCGTGTCGGGCAGGACCTGCAGGTCAAAGTCATGACCCTGCCAGCGCCCGGCCAGGCGGGCAAAGCCCGAGGGCTGGATCTGGAGGCGGGGCGCGTCGAACAGGGGGGCGGCAAGGGCGAAATAGCCGGCACGCGCATCCTTGCGGGCCACGGCACTGCGCAGGTTGAACCGCACGAGCCACACCACGGCCAGAAACAGCGCACCGGCCAGAACATAGGCAAAAGACGACAAGGGCCGGGCCTTTCAGATGAAAATGGCCCGCCAAGGCGGCGGGCCATCCAGGATATGTCGCGGGGTCAGAACCCTTTCGGGCGCGGCCAGGGCATGGTGAACTGCGCCCCCCGGTTCACGAAGCGGTAGCGCCAGAAGTGGAACCACAGCGAGACGATGATGTAAAACGCGATCATCGCGATCAGTTGGGTGCCATAGCCCAGGAACACGGCCACATAGGTAATGGCGCACAGGCCCAACAGGGTAAAGGCCGGGATCGGGTGGAACGGATGCTCGTAGCCGCGCTTGATCGTGTTCAAGGGCCATTTGCGGCGGAACAGGATCACGTTCAGCGGCATGAACGTATAGCCGAGCAGACCCGACAGGATCGAGAAGGTGATCACCTGATCCAAAGGCGCGCCCAGGGCGAAGATCAGCGCGATGGGAACCAGAAAGATGATCGACCGGTAGGGCGTGCGATAGATCGGATGCACCGCCCCGAACCATTTCGGCAGATAACGGTCGCGCCCCATCGAGAACCAGGCGCGGCTGGCGTCATTGATACAGCCATTGGCGCTGGCCAGCGTGGCAAACAGCGTGCCAAAGCCCAATAGCCACACCAGACCATTGCTGCCCGACAGGCGTGCCGCATCGAACAGCGGCGCGACCGAACCGTTCACCCCATCGCCCAGAAACTCCCACGGCAGGATGCCGGTGCAGATATACCAGGTCAGCGTGGCGGCGATCAGCAGGGTCATGATCCCGGCCAGTGTTCCGAACGGCAACGAGCGGGCGGGTGATCGCACCTCTTCTGCGGCCTGGGTCGTGCCCTCGATGCCAAGATAGAACCACAGGCCGAAATGCATGGCGGCCAGAATGCCCAAGGAACCATAGGGCAAAGCGGCCCCGCCCGACATCATCGCGGCATGGTTCATGATCCCGCCGCCAAAGACACCGGAGGTGGCGAAGAACAGCACAAGAATGGCCGCCGCCGCAATGGCGGTGATCACCAGGTTGAAGTTCAGCGTCGCCAGCACGCCGCGATAGTTCAGCCAGGCCAGGAACATGATGACCAGGATGATGAAGGGTCGCTGGTCCAGCACGCCCTCATACCCCGTCATGGTCGAGACGACCGAAAACAGATACCCCGCCGTGATCGCATTGCCCGCCTCGAGCATCGTATAGGCAAAGACGAGGTAAAGGCCGACGTTGAAGGCCATCAGCGGCCCGATGATGTGCTTGGCCTGGGTATATTGCCCCCCGGCGGCGGCGACGGTCGAGGTCACCTCCGAATCGATCATGGCGACGCAGGTGTAAAGAATGCCCGCGAACCAGCAGGCGATCAGCGCGGCATAGGCCCCGCCTTTGCCCACGGCAAAGTTCCAGCCCATGTATTCGCCGACCAGAACGATGCCGACGCCCAATGCCCAGACATGGGCCGGGCCCAGCACGCGCAACAGGCCGACCTTGGTGCCATGCGGCCCCATGCCATCCATGGTTTTCGATGTGATATCCGTATTTGCCATGGTTCAGCCCCTCCGTTCTTCGGACATGGCCTCAAGCTCGCCTTCCTGCGACGAGGTCAAAACCTCTTCGGAATAGGTGCTGTCGGTTTTCAACCAGTCCATGACAATGAGGATGCCAAACAGCGCCGAAAGCGCCCATGCCCCGTATTCGACCAGATTCCACGTCGCCATGGTCCTACTCCCCGAATTTTTCGTTGATGACGTCCTGGTATTCCTGGCCGGACAGCTTCAGCATCATGAAGAAGTATCCCACGATGATGACCGCCATCAGGATCAGGCTGGTCCAGGAGAAGGAATAGTCAAAGCGCGCCAGGATGATGTCATGGGCACTTTCGGGCGTGTAACCCAGCGCCTCGTATTGCGCGGCCTGGGCGGCGGATTGGCCCAGCGTTTCCCAGGTCGGGTTGGCCACGGGCGTCGTGACGACCTTGGCGGCCCCGGACATACCCAGTTTCAGGGGCACGAACAAAGCCCCGATCGACAGGCCCATCAGCACGATCACGTCGATAAGCTGGCCCAGCTTGCTTTGGTCGGGGGGTGAATATTTTGCCATGATCTACCCTTTCGCCGCCCGGGCTTCGTCCAGAAACTTGATGTCCAGCCCGTACATGAAATCGCGGTCCTCGCGGTAATGCTTCAGCATGGCCATGATGGCGGCCGTGTTGAAGATCAGAATGACCACGCCCGCGATCAATAGCAGCACCCGCGACTGGCCGTCCGGTGCCAGGTTCCAAGTGGCCATCGCCACAAAGATCATGGCCAGCCACAGGCCGACCACAAAAGCCCAGGCGATCCGCACATCGCTGCGGTGCATGGCTTCGATCCGTTGAGTTAGATCCGACATCTCCCCTCCCGTTTTGGCCTTCCGCCGGGTGGGCTGGCCGATCGCGCCCTTTTCCTTCCGGCAACAATTTTTTCTGCAAGGAAACGCTGCCTGCGACATTCTGTCAAGCATTGTCTGGGGGTGGCTTTTTGCAGCACTTCCCCCACAAGTAAAAAAAGTTTCTTCGCAGTTGAAAGGCGAAATCTTCGGTGCTAGCCTCAGGGCAACCAGGGCTAGGGAGCGAATCCATGTGTGGCATCGTTGGACTGTTTTTGAAAGATCCGGGGCTGGAACCCAAACTGGGGGCCATGTTGACCGACATGTTGATCACGATGACCGATCGTGGCCCCGATTCGGCAGGCATCGCCATCTATTCGGGCGCCCGGGACGGGCTGGCGAAGATCACGGTTCAATCGGCGAACCCCACCAGGGATTTCAAGGATTTGGACGGCGATCTACATGGCGCGCTTGGCCAGCCCGTGACCATGAAGATCAAATCGACCCATGCCGTTCTGGAACTGCCCATGGATCAGGTCGAGGCGGCGCGTTCGGCGCTGGGCGCGCTGCGCCCTGCGGTCAAGATCATGTCGGTGGGCGACAGCATCGAGATCTTCAAGGAGGTCGGCCTGCCCAAGGATGTCGCCGCCCGTTTTGATGTGACCCGGATGCATGGCACCCATGGCATCGGCCATACCCGCATGGCGACCGAAAGCGCCGTGACAACGATGGGCGCGCATCCGTTCTCGACCGGGTCCGACCAGTGCCTGGTCCACAATGGCAGCCTGTCCAACCACAACGGCGTGCGCCGCGAACTCAAGCGCCTGGGCATGACATTCGAGACCGAGAATGACACCGAAGTGGGGGCCGCCTTCATCAGCCACAAGCTGCAGACGGGCGAGACGCTGGGGGCGGCGCTGGAATCGACGTTGACCGATCTGGACGGGTTTTTCACCTTTGTCGTCGGCACCAAGAACGGCTTTGGCGTGGTGCGTGACCCCATCGCCTGCAAGCCCGCCGTCATGGCCGAGACCGATCAATACGTGGCCTTCGGGTCCGAATACCGCGCCCTGGTCAACCTGCCCGGCATCGAAAACGCCCGCGTCTGGGAACCTGAACCCGCCACCGTCTATTTCTGGGAACGCTGATAAATGCAGACCTTCGACCTGACCGCCCATGGCCTGCGGGCGCTGAATTCGACCCTTCACGGCCTGAAAGGCCAGACCAACCAGACCGCATGGGAAATCATCAACCCCAAGGGCGCCCATGCCATCGCGGCAGGGGTTGACGCCCCGGTTGATATCATCGTGCGCGGCTCGACCGGCTATTACTGTGCCGGCATGAACAAGCAGGCGACGATCCGGGTGCGCGGCTCTGCCGGGCCGGGTGTGGCCGAGAACATGATGTCGGGCACCGTCATCATCGACGGCGATGCCAGCCAATATGCCGGGGCAACCGGGCGGGGCGGGCTTTTGATCATCAAGGGCAATGCCAGTTCGCGTTGCGGCATCTCGATGAAGGGCATCGATATCGTGGTGCATGGCAATATCGGCCACATGTCCTGCTTCATGGCGCAATCGGGCAACATGGTTGTGCTGGGCGATGCGGGCGAGGCTTTGGGTGACAGCCTTTACGAGGCGCGACTTTTTGTGCGCGGTTCCGTGAAATCCCTTGGAGCGGACTGCATCGAGAAAGAAATGCGCCCCGAACATTTGGCCCTGCTGGTCGATCTTCTGAAGCGCGGCGAGGCCGATGGCAAAGCCAAGCCCGGCGAGTTCAAACGCTATGGCTCGGCCCGCAAGCTTTATACATTCAACGTCGACAACGCGTCGTCCTACTGAGGCGGCCATGACCATGCCCAACCAAATCTTTTCGAAAAGATTTGCAAAAGTTTTCGAAAACTTTTGCCCGTCCCCAGCTGCACCCGAAGGTGACGAATGACCGAATTCCTGCATACCCCGCCGAAGATGTCATGGACCTATTCCAACGACGTGAATGCCGAGATCCGGCGTGCTGCGGCAACCGGCATCTATGACATCCGCGGCGGAGGCTCCAAACGCCGCCTGCCGCATTTCGATGACCTTCTGTTCCTGGGGGCGTCCATCAGCCGCTACCCGCTGGAAGGCTACCGCGAGAAATGCGCGACCGATGTCTGGCTCGGCACCCGCCACGCCAGGATGCCCATTCATCTGGACATCCCCGTGACCATCGCCGGCATGTCCTTTGGCGCCTTGTCCGGCCCGGCGAAAGAGGCTTTGGGGCGCGGGGCCACGGCGGCCGGCACCTCGACCACCACCGGCGACGGCGGCATGACCGAGGAAGAGCGCGGGCATTCCAAGACGCTGGTTTATCAATACCTTCCCAGCCGCTACGGCATGAACCCCGACGATCTGCGGCGCGCCGATGCGATAGAGGTTGTCGTGGGCCAGGGTGCCAAGCCCGGTGGCGGCGGCATGTTGCTGGGCCAGAAGATTTCCGACCGTGTCGCGGCCATGCGCAACCTGCCCAAGGGCATCGACCAG
>JAYSWK010000154.1:0-2078 GCA_043718085.1 Rhodobacterales bacterium | reverse complement strand
TGCAATCCGTGCTGGCGGTGATCTACCTCATCTTCAACGCGGGCTACTCCGCCGGAGCGGCCGAACCGCGCGATCTGTGCGCCGAGGCGGTGTTTCTGGCCCGGCTGATCAACCAGCTGCGCCCCGACGAAGCCGAGGTTGAAGGGGCATTGGCGCTTTTGTTGCTGACCCATGCCCGCCGTGCGGCGCGGGTCGATGGGGCAGGGGCCACCGTGCCGCCTGCCGCGCAAAACCGCGATCTGTGGAATCACGCCGCCATTGCCGAAGGTCTGGCGCTGCTTCAGCGGGCCATTGGCCGCATGGCCCCCGGCCCGTTTCAGATCAAGGCCGCCATTGCCGCCTGTCATGCCCGGACACCGGCCCCCGACTGGCCCCAGATCGCAGCCCTTTATGCCAGCCTTTACCGGATGGAACCGACGCCCGTGGTGCAGCTCAATCATGCCGTGGCCCTGGCCGAAAGCGGGCAGCTGCAGACCGCGCTTGCCATCCTGTCCGGCCTGGCCCCCGCCTTGGACCACTACCAACCCTTCCACGCCGCACGGGCCGAATACCTGGCCCGCGCCCGCGACCCCGCCGCGCGCACCGCCTATGACCGGGCGATTTCCATGGCCACCAACCCCGCAGACACGGCCTTTTTGCAGGCCCGGCGCGCCGGTCTTGACCTGAAAGACATGTAGAGGCTTTGTAGACCCTTTGTAGGTGGTTTGTAGGTCGTAAACCCGTCGTTAACCTGGTGCGGCGGGCGAAAAAAAAGGCCGAGCTTGCGCTCGGCCAGGTCCAACAGGGAGGTATGAAACGGCAAGAGCGAACTCGATCACCGCCTCGCCATCCGATATAGGGGCCAGGGCCGTTAGCGGCAACGGCCTTTATGCCGCAAGTGCAGCATTGCCGCTATGCACGGATTGCATGGCTGCCTAAAGCGGGATGAATTTGCATAGAATCGAAAAACGCTGCCTCTCGCATTCGCTCGAACGCGCATTTCGATGAGTTTGTTTCCATGAAACCCCATCCCGCTCTAAAGCCTGTCTGGTTTGCATGGAAACATTCTGATCAAGCGGAACCAGACGGGCTCTAATCCTGCTGGCGCTTGCGATAGGTCATAATCTCGTCCGTGACGAAATCGCGAAAGGCGGCCACGCGTTTGGAATGGCGCAATTCTTCGGGATAGGCAAGGAAAACAGGCACTTCGCCGCTTTCGACATCGGGCAGAACCCGCACCAGATCGGGGAAATCCTCGGTGATGTAATCGGGCAGAACGCCGATCCCCAGATGGTTCAGCACACCCTGCAGCACCCCGAAATAATTGTTGACCGTCAGGGTCGAGGGGATGTCATGGCTCATCAGTTCTGCCACCAACAGCGCGCCTGCGGCCACCTGGGCGGTGCCGGCGTGCTGGCTGATCAGGCGGTGATGGGCGAAATCGTCCATGCTTTTGGGCGCACCATGGGCGGCAAGATATTCCTGCGATGCGTAAAGCCGCATCTTGATGTTCATGAGCCGCTTGCGGATCAGATCGGCCTGGGTCGGCTCTTTCATCCGGATCGCCACATCCGCCTCGCGCATCGGCAGATCCAGCACCCGTTCTTCCAGCATCAGATCAATCTTGAGTGCTGGAAATTTCGTGTATAATTTTGCCAATCGCGGGGCCAGCCACAGGGTGCCGAAACCCGTCGTGGTGGTCACGCGCAACTCGCCAAAAACCTCATCCTCGCTGTCGCGGATGCGCGCCGCCGCCGCATCCAGCCGTCGCGCCATCTGGCTTGTGGCATCGAACAACAACTCGCCCTGCTCGGTCAGGATCAGCCCCCGCGCATGGCGGTGAAACAGGGTCACCGACAGGCTTTCCTCCAGCGCGCGGATCTGGCGGCTGACGGCGGACTGGCTCAGATGCAGCACCTCGCCGGCGTGGGTCAACGAGCCCTTGTCGGCCACGGCGTGAAAGATTCTCAGCTTATCCCAATCAACCATCAAACCCATCCCTGCCAGCGCATCCCTTTAACACCGAAAAATCCCGGTCTGTCTACCGCCCGGCTTCCCCTTGGTCCGGCTTTTGCCTATTCTGCCGGAAAACCAAGAAC
>JAYSWK010000153.1:0-13466 GCA_043718085.1 Rhodobacterales bacterium | reverse complement strand
CCCTCGGCAATGATCGCCTCGGCGGTCATGCGGGGCGACAGGCTGCCGAACGGGTCCTGGAACACCACCTGCATGTCGCGGCGCAGGGCGCGCAGCTCTTTTCCGCGGGGCAGGCTGAGGTCGCGGCCCATGAAGCTGACCTTGCCCTGAAAGGCGGTCAGACGCAGGATGGCCAGCGCCAGCGTGGTCTTGCCCGAGCCGCTTTCGCCCACCACGCCCAATGTCTCGCCAGCGCGCAGGGTCAGCGAGGCCGAATTCACCGCCTTCACATGGCCTTTGACGCGGCGCAACAGGCCATGGGTGACGGGGAACCAGACGCGCAGGTCGCGGGTTTCCAGCACGGTCGGCGCATCGGCGGCCACGGGTGCCGGGCGGCCCTTGGGCTCGGCTGCAAGCAGTTTGCGGGTATAGGGGTGCTGGGGGTTGTCAAAGATCGCAGCCGTGACGCCCTGTTCGACAATCTCGCCGCCCTGCATGACGCAAACCCGGTCGGCGATGCGGCGCACGATGGTCAGATCATGGGTGATGAACAAAAGGCTCAGGCCCTCGGAGCGCTTGAGGTCGGACAAAAGGTCCAGGATCTGGGCCTGGATGGTCACGTCCAGTGCTGTGGTCGGCTCGTCGGCGATCAGAAGTTCCGGCCCATTGGCCAGGGCCATGGCGATCATCACGCGCTGGCGCTGGCCGCCCGACAATTGGTGGGGAAAGGCGTTCAGGCGGCTTTCGGCGTCACGGATGCCGACCTTGTGCAACAGGTCCAGCACACGCGTCCGGGCGGCTGTGCCCTTCAGGCCCTGATGCAGGGACAGGCTTTCGGTGATCTGTTGTTCGACCGTGTGCAAGGGGTTCAGGCTGGTCATCGGCTCTTGAAAGATGAAGCTGATGTCGTTGCCGCGGACCTTTCGCAGGTCGGCCTCGGCTGCGCCCAGCATCTCGCGGCCCTGATACAGCACCGATCCGGTCACGGTGGCGCTGTCGGGCAACAGTTTGACCGTGGACATGGCCGTGACCGATTTGCCCGAACCGCTTTCGCCGACCAGGGCCAGGGTTTCGCCCTTGGCCAGGGTAAAAGAGGCATCCTTGACCGCGTGGATCACCTGGCCTTCCTGATGGAAGCGCACGTTCAGGCCGCTGACCTCAAGCACATTCATCGAAAGGTCTTTCTGGGGTCAAAGGCCGCGCGCACACCTTCGAAGATGAAGACCAGAAGCGAGAGCATGATTGCAGAGGTAAAGAAGGCGGCATAGGCGAGCCAGGGGGCTTGCAGGTTCTGCTTGGCCTGCTGGGTCATCTCGCCCAGGCTGGGATAGGCGGCGGGCAGACCGAAGCCCAGAAAATCCAGCGCGGTCAGGCTGGCGATGGTGCCGGTGATGACAAAGGGCATCATGGTCAGGGTGGCGACCATGGCATTGGGCAGCACATGGCGGAAGATGATGGTCAGATCGCCGACCCCCAGCGCCTTGGCGGCCCGGACATATTCGAAGTTGCGGGCCCGCAGAAATTCTGCACGCACAAGGCCGACCAGGCCCATCCAGCCAAATGCCACCATGATCAGGATCAGAAGCCAGAAGTTCATGGTGAACACGGCGGACAGGATGATGATCACGTAAAGCGTGGGTGTCGAGCCCCAGATTTCCATGAGGCGCTGCACGATCAGATCGGTCAGACCGCCGAAATAACCCTGCAAGGCCCCGGCGGCGATGCCCAGGACCGAGGTGGCAAAGGACACGATCAGCCCGAATGACACCGAGATGCGAAAGCCATAGATCACCCGTGCCAGCACATCGCGCGACGTGTCATCGGTGCCGAGCCAGTTCTTGGATGACGGCGGGCCGGGGGCCACCCCGCCGGTATCGACGATCGTGTTGAAGCTGTAGGGGACGGGCGGCCACAGGATCCAGCCGGGCGCATAGCCTTCGGCCCCGGCAAGACGTCCCAGGTCGGCAGCTTGCAGCGTGCTTTCGGGTTCGTCAAAGCAATCGACCAGACCGCCGGTCCTGATCAGGCATTGCACGGCCGGGTCGTGATAGCTGGCTTCGGTCTGAAAATCACCGCCGAATTCACGTTCGGAATGAAACGTCAGGAACGGGGTGAAATAGGCGCCGCGATAGTTGACCAGAAGCGGTTTGTCATTGGCCAGAACCTCGGCCATCAGGGATAAAGCGTAAAGGATCAGGAACAGGATCAGCGAATAATAGGCCCGCTTGTTAGCCCTGAAGTTTCGCCAGCGGCGCTGGTTCAGTTTGGACAGCTGCATCTTAATCCCGCCGATCGAAATCGATGCGGGGATCGGTCCAGACATACATCAGGTCGGACAGGATGCCGATGATCAACCCGATGACGCCAAAGGCAAAAAGCGTGCCGAAGATCACCGGATAATCACGCTCGACCGCTGATTTGAAGCCAAGCTGGCCGATCCCGTCCAGCGAGAAGATCGTCTCGATGATCAGCGAGCCGCCGAAGAACACGCTGATGAACAGCCCCGGAAAGCCCGCGATCACGATCAGCATGGCGTTGCGGAAGACGTGACCGTACAGCACGGCGCGTTCGGTCAGACCCTTGGCGCGGGCGGTCATCACATATTGCTTCTTGATCTCGTCCAGAAAGCTGTTCTTGGTCAAGAGGGTCAGCGTGGCAAAGCTGGAGATGGTCGAGGCAATGACCGGCAAGGTGATGTGCCACAGATAGTCGCCCGCCCGCGCCAACCAGGACATTTCCTCCCAGCCTTCGGACGTCAGGCCGCGCAAGGGAAAGATGCGCCAATACGAGCCGCCGGCAAACAGCACAAGCAGCAGGATGGCGAACAGAAAGCCCGGAATGGCATAGGCGGCGATAATGGCGCCCGAGGTCCAGACGTCAAAGCGCGACCCGTCCTGCACGGCCTTGCGGATGCCCATGGGGATCGAGACCGCATAGGCGATCAGCGTCGACCACAGGCCAAGCGTGATCGACACCGGCATCTTTTCCAGGATCAGCCCCACCACACTGGTCGAGCGGAAATAGCTGTCACCAAAGTCGAAGCGGACATAGTTCCACATCATGATGAAGAACCGTTCAAGTGCTGGGATATATTCCTTGTGGCAGGCCGGGTCGTCGATCGTGGGCGTGCCCGTGAAACCCGCATCACAGGTGATCCGGGCAAAGCCGAATTCGACCTCCAGCTTGGCCAGAAATTCCGGCGGCAGGCCGCGCGCGCCGATATAGCCCGAATTCTGGTCATCCTCGATCCCGGCATCACTGGCGCTGCCGACGACATTCTCGATCGCATCCGCCCCACCTTCCAGACGGGCGGCAACCTGCTGGATCGGCCCGCCCGGCACGAACTGGGTCAGGGCGAAGTTGATGATCATGATGCCCAGCAAGGTCGGAATGACCAAGATGAGACGTCTTAAGATATAGGCGCCCATTGGGCCGCTGACCTTTCTATTGCAGCCCGCGCAGCTATTTCAGGACCCCGTCTGCCTTGAGTTTGTCGGCCTTGGCCTGATCATACCACCACAGCGAGGTTTCCCCCAGCGCATAGGTCGGCGGCTGGTCGGGATGGCCGAAGATGTCGTAATAGGCGACGGTATAGCTGTTCTTGTTCCATTCCGGCACCCAGAACCTGACCTGTCGCAACACGCGGTCCAGCGCCCTGACGGCCACGTCCAGATCTTCGCGGGTCTTGGCAGCCTTGACGACCTCGATCAGCTTGTCCACCGCCGGATGGGATACCCCGGCCCGGTTGCGGGTCGAATTGTCGGCGGTCTTGCTGGAATAGGACTGCTCCATATCGCTGCCGGGTTCATAGGAATTGACGGCGTTTCCGGTGATGATGTCAAAGTCGAAATTCGGCGGGTCGACACGCTGGCTGAACTGCGCGGGGTCGACATCGACCAGTTCGGCGGCCACGCCCAGCGCCTTGAGGTTTTCGACATAGGGCGTGATCACCCGGTCAAAGGCCGGGCTGGCGTTCAGGAATTGCACGGACAGAACTTCGCCCTTGGCATTCTTGCGGATGCCGTCACCGCCCACGGTCCAGCCCGCCGCGTCCAGAAGGTCAGAGGCCGCGCGCAGATTGGCGCGGGTCAACTGGTTGTCGGGGTCCGACACCGGCGCCATGATCGGCGCGTCGGTGATGATCGAGGCGGGCAGCAATCCCTCGTCGACCAGAGGTTGCAGAATTGCCGCCTCGGCGCCCGTCGCGGGCCCGGTGGCCGCCATGTTGGTGTTGTCCCAGATCGAGTTGATCCGGGTGTAAAGCCCATAGAACAGCGTCTTGTTGGACCATTCGAAGTTGAACATCAGCGCAATGGCCTCGCGCACCTTCGGGTCCTGGAACTTTTCAAGGCGCATGTTGAACAGAAAGGCCTGACCCGAGGCGATATTGCCATTGGGGATCAATTCCTTCTTGACCGTGCCATTCTGAACGGCGGGGAAGTCATAGGCCGTCGCCCAGTTCTTGGACGAATTTTCGGTGCGGAACGTATAGACGCCGGCCTTGAACCCCTCCAACGCCGCAGTGGGATCGCCGAAATATTCGATGCGGATGCGGTCAAAGTTGCCCTGCCCCACGTTCAACGGATGGTCCTTGGCCCAATAGTCGGGGTTGCGTTTCCAGATGATCTGCTGGCCGACCTTCATGCTGTCCAGCATGTATTCGCCGGTCCCCAGCATCGGTTCGAGCGTGCTTTCTTCCAGATTGCGGTTGTGGGCGATGTAGTCGGCCTTGGAAAAGACCGTCAGGCTGCCGGCGGTTGCGGGCAGGTCGCGGTAGGGGATGCCAGGGGCAAAGGTGAATTTGATCGTATAGGGGTCCAGCACCTCGACCGATTTGAACTGTTCGTTGAACACGGTGCGAAACTCGGCAATGCCCTTGGTCGACACGGTATCATAGCTGAATTTCACATCCTCGGCGGTCAAAGGCGATCCGTCCGAGAATTTCACATCCTTGCGCAGGTGGAAAATGACCCAGGACCGATCCTCGGGATATTCCATCGTTTCGCACATCAGGCAGTAGGCGGCACCGATTTCGTCGCCCGTTCCGGACAGAATCGTTTCATAAGGCGTGCTGCCGCTGCCCGCCGCCGTGCCCTTGACCGAATAGGGGTTCAGCGAATCAAAGGTGCCTTGCGCCCATTCGGCGATTTCGCCGCCCGTCGGGGCGTCGGGGTTCACATAGTCCAGAAGTTTGAAATCCGCCGGGTATTTCAAATCACCAAAGGTCGAGATGCCATGCGAGATGATGATCTTCGGATCCTCGGCCCGCAGGTCACGGGTGCCTAGGCCCAGGGCCAAAAGGCTGGCCGCGGCCAACAGAACGAATGAGCGATCGATTGATTTCACAAGTGCGACTGAACTTCTGTCCATGACGACCTCCATTTCATTGCTTGCAAGCTAAATCGGAAAACCGCCCGGCTACAAGTTGCGATTGCGTGAGAGGGCGCGCGCCAAACAAAAAAGGCCGCCCGATGGTACGGGCGGCCTGAAATTCGCTTGCGCGGCGCTTACTTCAGCGAGGCGAGGTAGGCGACCACATTGGCCCGGTCTTCGGGCTTGGGCAGGCCGGCAAAGCCCATCTTGGTGCCCGGAACCACCGTCTTGGGGCTCTTGAGGAACTCGTAAAGCAGTTCCGGCGTCCAGACCTCGGCCGATTTGGCGGCCATGGCATCGGAATATTTGAAGCCTGCGACCGCAGCATGGTTGCGCCCGATCACGCCGTTCAGATGCGGGCCGGTGGCATCCTTGCCGTCGATCTTGTGGCAGGACTTGCATTTGCCGAACGTCTTTTCGCCAGCAGCGAGATCGGCGGTGGCGGCCACATCGGCATAGGCCGGGTCAGCCGCGCCTTCGTCGGTGGGGGCAGCGTCGCCTTCGCCCTCGGCTCCGGCGACCGAATAGGCCAGTTCTGCCCCCTCTTCGTGGCTGCCCTCGCCAAACCCATAGATCGATTCCGCAGCCCAGTTGCCAAACAGGAAGATCAGAAGCGCCCCGCAGACGCCACCAACGATCTTGGTCAATGTCATAGTGTCGAACATGCAGCACCTTCCCTTGGGCAATGTTTGCGCGGTATCTACCCGCTTCCCCCACCGGGTTTCAAGGTGTAGTAGCGCGACCAATTGCCCTTCCGGGGCCCTTTTTGTGGTCAGGTTCACCAAAATGTCCGCCAATGCCCCTGCCAAAGCCTCTGCCATAGCCTTTGGCACCCCCTTGGGGCGCATCGCATTTCAGGGCGAGGCGGGTGCCTATTCGCATCAGGCCTGCCGTCAATCGCGCCCGGAAATGCAGGCTGTGCCCTGCGCCACCTTTGAAGAGGTGATCGATCGCACCCGTTCGGGCGATGTCGATCTGGGTATGCTGGCCGTCGAAAACTCGACTTATGGCCGGGTGGCCGATGTGCATCATCTGTTGCCCCAGTCGGGCCTGCATATCATCGACGAGGCGTTTGTGCGGGTCCATGTCAACCTGCTGGCCGTCAAGGGCGCCACCCTGGCCGATGTCAAACGTGTGCGCTGCATGGCCATTCTGCACGGTCAGGCGCGGGGGTTCATCAAGCAGCATCACCTGGCCACGCTGAACTGGCATGACAATGCCGCCGCGGCCCGCGATGTGGCCCAGCTTGGCGACAAGGCCGAGGCGGCGCTGGCGTCCGAACTGGCGGGCGAGATCTATGGCCTGGATATCCTGGCCCGGCAGATCGAGGATCAGGCGAACAACACGACGCGCTTTCTGGTCATGTCGCGCCAGCCCGATCTGTCCCGCCGGGGCGCTGACATGATCACCACCTTCACTTTCCGGGTGCGCAATATTCCAGCGGCGCTTTACAAGGCCATGGGCGGATTCGCGACCAATGGGGTGAACATGACCAAGCTGGAAAGCTACATGGTTGGCGGGTCGTTCACCGCGACCGAGTTCTATGCCGATATCGAAGGCCATCCCGAAGATCCCGCCGTCGCCCGCGCGATGGAGGAGTTGACCTATTTCACCACCCATCTGCACATTCTGGGCGTCTATCCGGCTGACCGGCGCCGCGGCTAGAACGCCACGCGCCCGGGGCTGATTTCAAGCCTGCGCGCGGGACCGCGCCAGGCAATCACTTCTTCTGGGAGCGGCGGAAACGATCCTCGATTTCGGCCGCCAACTGGCCCAGGCGCCGGGCAAAGGCGCGGTCGACGCGGGCACGGGCAAGGCGCAGGGATTGCACATAGATCCTTGCCGCAATCGTGTTCGGCCTGACCTCCAGCCGCAATTCGATCCGGGACCGTTTGGCCGCCTGATCCTGCACGTCGATTTGCAGGATGCCGTCGGTCGGGGCGGATTTTCCCGACAGGGTCAGGCCGGTGATCGGGGCAATGGCATCCAGCCGGATCGTGGCCTTGCGTTCCTTGCCGCGATAAGGGAACTGCGCGTCCCAAGTCATGCCGGGAGCGGCGCTGCCAAGGGTGTCCGTGCGCATCACCTCGGCGCCGCGCCGCATTGCGGCCCGTTCCCAGCCTTCGAAATCGGCCAGCTGGGCAAAAACAAAGGCCGCCGGGGCCTCGACATCGCATTTCGCAACCAGTTTCATCTGTCCGTTGGCCCCTTAGTTTCTGCGTGCAGGTTTGTCACAAATGTGGGGCCGAGCAAGGGAAAGCGCCAGTGTTTTTGCAAGCCGCACTGATCCGGTGCAGCGGTGCCGCACTGGTCGGAAAGTGCAGTGCGTCAGTCCAGCGTATCGGCCAGCCAATGCGCCATCAGAAATTGCGCGATCGAGCCTTTGCGGCTGGGTTTGATCAGCGGATGGGTGCCGGAAAAGGCGGTCAAAAGCTCTTCCCGTGTCACCCAGAGCGCATCTTGCAATTCGGCCGGGTCCAGCGTGATTTCGTGGCTTTGCGCCTGTCCGTGACAGCCGATCATCAGGCTGGCCGGGAAGGGCCAGGGTTGGCTGGCCAGATAGAATACCTCGCCCACGCGCACGCCGGCCTCCTCAAAAACCTCGCGTCGGACAGCGGCTTCGATGGTCTCACCCGGTTCGATGAAGCCGGCCAGCAGCGAATACATCCCCTCGGGCCAGCTTGGGCCGCGCCCCAAAAGCAGGCTGTTGCCGCGGGTGATCAGCATGATGACCACAGGATCGGTGCGCGGGAAATGCTGGGCCGCGCAGGCCGGGCAACTGCGCTGCCAACCGGCATGCGAGATCAGCGATCTGGCGCCGCAATTGGCGCAAAAGCCGTGAATGCGGTGCCATTCCAAAAGGGCGCGCGCCATAGCCGCAACTTCGGCGTCGCGCGGCGACAGGGTGGCCATGACGGCACGCAATTCGCTGAAATGCTGACTTGGCGGCAGGTCAGGATGGGTCTGGACAGAGGTGTCGAAGAAATCCTGGTCCTGGGCCACAGGTTCGGCAGGGGCCCAGGCGGAGATATCCTGCGCGAATAACGCCAGCCCAGCCGCGTCGCGCCCCAGAAACAGCGCATCCTCGACCGTCCCGGCCAGGGGATGGTAGGTCGAAAGCCGGGCCAGGCCGCCAGCCGCGTCGCAAAGCGGCCTGCCGCGCCACATGAGCAGGACTTGTGCGTCAGGCCACAACGCGGCCAGCGCCGGCGGATTGGCGCGAAGCTCTGCGGCGCGGTCAAGGGCCGATCCGCCGAATGTCACCCGTTCCGCCAGTTTCATCGCACACCCCGCTTTGCCATGTCGGTGTGATGCCATGCCGTGGCGTGCAAGGCAAATCTGGCGCCAAGCAACCGGCAGTTGCAATTCGGCCGCACTTTAAGTAATTTGCATTGCAAATCGCGACAGTTTTACAAAGACATACCACCTCTCTGACCAATACTCCCGCAGATTGCACCGAAATGTCGATCAGATCTGGGCATGGAGCATGCTGCGCGACCCGATCCTGCCCCGCCATGAGGTGCGAACTTGTCTGCTGACCACGCGTTTCGCCTGAGATTGCTGGCCACGTCGGATCTGCATGTGCATTTGTCCGCCTGGGACCATTACGCGGACTGCCCTTCGGCCACGGTCGGACTGGCCCGCACCGCCAGCCTTGTTGAACAAGCACGAACCGAGGCTGCCGCAACGGGCGCGACCTGCCTTTTGCTGGACAATGGCGACTTTCTGAACGGCAGCCCGGTGGGCGATCTGGAGGCGCATCTTGATGGCGTGCAGGATCGTCCACATCCGATGATCGCCGCGATGAATGCGCTGCGTTACGATGTGGCCACGCTGGGAAATCACGAATTCTCGGGTGGGCTGGACTTTCTGATGCGCCGGATCGCTGCGGCGGACTTTCCCGTCATCTCGGCCAATATCGCGCGGGTGCTGGGACCGGGGCCGTTGCAGGATCAAACCCTGTTGCCGCCCACGGTTCTGCTGAGGCGCGAGTTGACCGATGCGCAGGGTCGGGTTGTGCCGATCGTTCTTGGGATCATCGGCCTGTTGCCGCCCCAGACCACCCAATGGGATCGCCAGCAGCTTGGCAATCGGCTGGTGACCCGCGACATCGTGCAAACCGCCGCGGCCCATGTGCCCGAGTTGCGCCGCAGGGGGGCCGATCTGGTGATCGCCCTGTCGCATTCCGGCATCGGCCAATCCATGGTCCAGCCGGGCATGGAAAATGCCACGGCGGCGCTGGCGGCCCTGCCCGGCATTGACGCGCTAGTGGCGGGACATACCCATCAGCTGTTCCCCTCGGCCGATTTTGCGCCGGCAGACGGGATCGACCCGGTGCGCGGTCGTCTTTGGGGCAAGCCCGCGGTCATGCCGGGGTTTCACGGCTCGCATCTTGGGGTGATCGACCTGGTGCTGACCCGGGCGGACGGGGCCTGGCAGGTGGTCGCAAGCCAGGTCGAATTGCGCGCCATCGCGCGGCGCACAAAGGGCGGGCGCGTGGTGCCTTTGGTCCGCAATGCACCGCAGATCAGCGCCATCGCGGCGCCGGCCCAGCGTGCGACGCGCCGCTGGATCCGCAAGGTGGTCGGGCATAGTTCCAGACCGCTGCACAGCTATTTCGCCTTGGTCAGGCCTTGCGCCACAGTGCGGCTTGTGGCCCAGGCGCAAACCGAACATGTGGCGCGGCTTTTAGGCGACGGGCCCTATCGCGACCTGCCCATGGTGTCGGCCGTTGCGCCGTTTCACGCAGGCGGTCGCGGCGGGCCCGAGAATTACACGGTCATTCCGGCCGGGCCAGTGCTGATCCGCCATGTCTTTGACCTTTACCCCCACCCCAACACCGTCGCCGCCCTAAGGGTCAATGGGACCGAGGTTTTGTTGTGGCTTGAACGCAGTTTCAGCCTGTTTCATCAGATCAGGCCCGGCGCGCGCGATGCCCTCTTGATCGACCCGGCATGTCCCGCCTTCAATTTCGATTTGCTGGAAGGGCTGACCTGGGAGGTCGATTTGTCCCAGCCGCCGCGTTACGAGCCGCGCGGGTCGATGCTTGATCCCATGGGACACCGGATCCGCAACCTGTCCTTCAAGGGGCAACCGGTCGATCCTGCGGCCGAATTTGTCCTGGTCACCAACAGTTACCGGGCGGCAGGTTCGGGCGGTTTTCCCGGTGCCATGCCGGACAGGCAGATCCTGTCGGGACCGGCCCTAAGCCGGGATGTCGTGCTGGCCCATGTCGCGGGTGGCCAGGAACTGGCACGGTCCTTGGCACCCAATTGGCGCTTTGTGCCCATGCCGGGTACGACCGTGTCTTTTGTCAGCGCCCCCGCAGCGGCCGCGCATTTGGCCGAGTTGCTGCCCTTGAAGGCCGAGGCGCTGGAGATCGGCCCGGATGGATTCCGCCGCTTTCGCCTGCATCTGTGATCCTGTAGGACGGTGTCAGCTTTGGGAGTGAGCGGATGTACGACGCCCTTTTGTTCGATCTGGATGGCACGTTGATAGATACCGAGCGCCTTGCCATTGCGTCGGGTCTGACGGCTTTTGCCGATGCGGGTTTTCCGGTCGATCTTTCGTTCATGCATTCCCTTGTCGGCATTGACGGACCCACGTCGTCCCGGCTGATCAAGGGCCATCGCCCGGATATCGACGTGGCTTTACTGGACGAATGCTGGCGCCGTGAATTCAAGGCGGCCATGGCGCTTGGTCTGGATTTGAAGCCCGGCGTGCACGAGCTTTTCTCCAAGGCACCGGATTTGCCACGGGTGATCGTGACTTCGTCGCGCCGGACGGACGCCCACAACAAGCTGGGTCTGGTCGGATTGTCGCAAGCCTTTGCCCATGTCGTGACCGTCGATGACGTGTCAAAGCCCAAGCCCGCACCCGAGCCCTATCTTGTCGCGGCCGGGCTTTTGGGCGTATCGCCCGCGCGCTGCCTGGTCTTTGAAGACAGCGAGGCCGGCAGCGAGGCAGCCCATCGGGCGGGTTGCACCGTGGTTCAGGTTCCCGATGTCGTGCCAAGTCAGGGCCGCTGGGCGCATCACCTGGCCGGGGATCTTCTGGCCGGGGCCAGGGCTGCGGGGTTGATTTAAAGCGGGATGAGTTTGTATGGAATCGAAAAACGCTGCCTCTCGCATTCGCTCGAACGCGCATTTCGATGAGGTTGTTTCCATGAAACCTCATCCCGCTCTAAGGCGAATGGCCGCCGTCAGGCAAAGCGTCTTGCAGGGCCCGCCACGGCCCCGCAGGGTCAGCCATGCGCCACCCTTGGCCGCCCGGATGCGGTGGCAGTGACCATGGCTTCGATGAACATCTTTTGGCCCTCGACCTCGGCTTGCTTGATGTCGCGGCGGGTGGTGACGCGCAGATCCTCGGCCCCGGCGGCGCGGGCACGGCGGGTGGCCTCGGCCACAACGGCGGCTTCCATCGCGTCAAGGGCGGCGTCGCGGCTGTTGAAGGTTTCCAGCCCTTGGGCCAGATGGGCGGTAAAGCGGCCCTCGCCGGGACTGGAGACCAGACCCGAGGCGCGCTGGCTGACCTGGCCCACGACGGCCCCGATGGCATTGGCGACGCCGGCATGTTCGGGCAGGATCATCTCGCAGCCCAGCCTGTCGCCGACCGCGCCGTAATACGAGGGGGCGGATGCGCCAAGGCCGATCACGGGCACGCCAAGGCGCAAGGTCACCTCGATCACGCCGCGGTGGCGGGCCAGGCCGGCGCGGGTCAATTCATGGCGGGCCAGTGAGGTGCCATCGCCGTCAAAGCCGTGATCCTCGTCAAAGGCGGCTTCCAGAAGGCATTCGACGGTCTGTTCGGTCAACTGATCAATGACCCTTTGCGCCAGGGTGGCCGCATCCGGGGCAAAGCGGTCGCCGGTGCCACCGCGCCGCCTGGCTTGCAACAGCATGCCCTTTTCGGCGGCCCGGGCGTCCCAGGCGTCAAGGCGGCCCAGAACGTGCGAGGCATCGGAGGGCGTGACCCCGGCGATCATCACCAGACCCCGCGCCACAAGCCGTTCCAGGGCGGCCACTTCAAGCCGCGAGGTCAGGGCGGCGGCCACGGGCATGGGTTGGGTGATCCGCGCCAGCACCGTTGCCTCGCGCGGCGACAACCCGCCGGTCTGGCCCGGCATCGGCACGGCAAAGCGGCCGTCGAATTCGCCCACCGCCTCGGCCGACAGGGCGCGGTCAAGGGCGGCATGGACCATGTCGGAGTAATCCACCGCCAGCAAGGACACTGGGATCAGACGCCGCGGCCCCAGGCGCAGCCCGCCTGTCAGCCCGGTCGTTTGCAGATGGATCTCGCTGTCGCCGCCCAGGCCCGTGGTGCGCATCGCCACGGCCTCGACCATGGTGCGAAAGCCGCCGACGCGGGCGCCTTCGGGGTCGATCTCGGGCAGCCCACCACGCAGCAGGGCCACATCGGTCGTTGTGCCGCCGATGTCGGACACCAGCGCATCCGACGCCCCGGTCAGCCAGCGCGCACCGACGATCGAGGCGGCGGGACCGGACAGGATCGTCTCGATCGGGCGTTCGCGGACCATGGCGGCAGAGATCAGTGCACCATCGCCGCGCACGACCATCAGGGGTGCCGTTATGCCGGTGGCGGCAAGGTGACGCTCGCACGCCGCGACGAGGCGGTCGATCATGCCGATCAGGCGGGCGTTCAGCACCGCGGTCAACGCGCGTTTGGGGCCGTTGAGCTGGGCCGACAATTCATGGCTGCAGGTCACCGGGTGCCCCGTCACGCGGCGGATCAGGTCGCGGGCGGCCAGTTCATGGGCCGGATTGCGGGTGCCAAAGCGCGCGGCCACGGCAAAACCCATGACCTGATCTTTCAGCTCGACCAGTGCGGTTTCCAGGGCCGCCAGGTCCAGTTTGGCGGCCTCGGTTCCGGCATGGGAATGACCGCCATCCGTAAGAATCACCGGGTCGCCCTTCAGCGCCTCGGTCAAACCGCCACGTTCCAGATCGCCGGGGTCAAAGCCGATGAAGACCAGGGCCACGCGACCGCCCTGACCTTCGACCAAGGCATTGGTGGCCAAAGTGGTCGACAGGGACACCAGCGAGATCTGCGCCGGGGCGATCCCGGCCTTGGCCAGGGCGGCATCGACGGCGCGC
>JAYSWK010000152.1:0-5256 GCA_043718085.1 Rhodobacterales bacterium | reverse complement strand
TCCATGAAGTGGTCAGGGTTGAACGTGCCGTCGGTGCCGTCGCCCCGTGGTATTTCGCAGGCATATTGGGTGATCACGCCTGCGGGGTCAAAACGGGTGATCGGGCCAGCGCCGGACTGGCCTGCGACAAGCCGCGACCAGGTCGCCTCGACCCCACTTGCCAGGGGTGTCACCATCCCAAGGCCCGTTACCACCACTCGCCGCATTGCCCGCCTCCCGCCACGCCCATTGCTTGCCTGATACACGGGCGGCAAACCCCGTGCAACTTCCCTTGCCAATCCGACCCGCTGCCCGGTACCGAACCACAGCGATCAGCCCGGGATTTGCGCGAATTTTGTCCTTTTCAGCGCAATGTAAATAAGCTATACATTCCACAGTGGCGAACGGCCCTTGAACTCGGCTCAGATTGCGCTATCTTGCGAATGAACGTTCATTCTTGATTTCTCGAGGCGCAATGCAACTTGCTGTCACCCAACAGACCGACCAGCGCAGCGACGAGATCCTGACGCGGGTGCGGCAGGCCTTCATCGCCAAGGGGTTTGACGGGGCCTCGATGCAGGATCTGGCCCGCGCCGTTGGCATGAGCGTGGGCAATTTCTATCGCTATTTCCCGTCGAAAGCGGCGATCATCACCGGGCTGATCGACAAGGATCTTGCCGATATCCAGCGCGATTTCCAGGCGATCCTGGGGTCGGATCAACCCATGGCCAGCTTACGGCAGGTCGTGCGGATGAAACTGGCCGAGCATGGCAAGAATGGCGACGCGGCCCTGTGGACCGAGATCGAGGCCGCCGCCCGCCGTTCGCCCGAAATCGGCGCTGCCGCACAGGCGATGGAGGCAGGGGTTGCCGATTGCCTGTTGTCGGTCTTTGCGGCGGAAACCGGCCTGACCCTGGCCGAGGCCACGCACCGCTTTGCCACCCCTGCCGCCTTCATTCTTGTCCTGTTCAAATCCGCAGCCTGCATGAATTGCGCCGGAAATGCCGATCAAAGTGAACTGAGAGCCATGATCATCCGTACGATTGACCAGACGCTGGATGACGTCGCCAATTCTGCCCGGAAAGCTTGAGCCCATGCGATTTACTGTGTTCGTTGCCGCCACCCTGATGTCGATTTGCGCATTTGCCATGCCGGGACTGGCCCAAACCACGGCTCCGCCCACCGATGCGGCGGCAAGCGAGCTTCCCGCCATCACCGTGACCACGGTGACCAAGCGAAAGCTGGAGGATCACGTTCTGGCCTCGGGGCTGATCGGGCCGGTCGAACAGGTCTTTGTGCCGCCCCTGATCGAGGGGCAACCGATCGAGGCCTTGCTGGCCGATGTCGGGGACACGGTCACGGCGGGTCAGGTACTGGCCACCTTGTCCACTGCCACACTGACCTTGCAGAAAAGCCAGGTCGTGGCCAATGCGGCATCGACCAAAGCATCGATTGCCCAGGCTGAGGCCCAGTTGACCAATGCCAAGACCAATGCCGCCGAAGCGCAGAAGGCCGCCGAACGCTCGGCCTCGCTGTTCGCGCAAGGTCGGGTGTCCGCGGCGGCGAATGATCAGGCCCAGGCGGCCGCATCCTCGGCCTGGGGCAATGTCGATGTGGCGACCCAGGGTCTGGCCTCTGGCAAGGCGCAGGACGAGCTGATGGTGGCCCAGATGGCCAATATCGACCTGCAGTTAAGCCGCACCAATATCGTGGCCCCGGTGTCGGGTGTCATCTCGGCGCGCAATGCCCAGCTTGGGGCCATAGCCTCGGCATCGGGGCAGCCCTTGTTCGTGATCATGCGGGATGGCGCGCTGGAATTGAACGCCGAAGTGGCCGAGTCCGATCTGGCCCGCGTCGCGCCGGACCAGACGGCGGTCCTGACCCTGGCCTCGGGCACAAGTGCGGTCGAAGGCCGGGTGCGGCTGGTTGAACCCACGATTGACACGGCGTCGCGGCTGGGTCATGCCCGCATCTCGGTTGCGGCCAACAAAAATGTGCGCGCGGGCATGTTCGCCGAAGCCGACATCCTGATCACCACCCATGACACCCTGGCCGTGCCGGTCACGGCTGTGGGGTCGTCGGGCGAGGCCACCACGGTCATGGCGGTCAAGGACGGGCTGGTCTCGCGGCTTGAGGTTCAGACCGGGATCCGCGATGGCGGCTGGGTTGAAATACTGTCTGGCCTGTCCGAGGGCGACACGATCGTCGCCAAGGCCGGGGCCTTTGTTGCCGATGGCGACCGCATAAACGCCATTGCCACGTCCGAAACCAATTGAGCGGAGCGCGCCCATGAATTTCTCAGCCTGGTCCATCCGCAACCCCGTCGCCCCGCTTTTGGCTTTTGTCATCCTGATGGTCGTGGGCTGGCAAAGCTTTGTCGCCTTGCCCATCACGCGCTTTCCGAACATCGACGTGCCGTTCATTCTGGTCTCGGTCGGCCAACCGGGTGCGGCCCCCGCCGAGATGGAGGCGCAGGTCACCAAGAAGATCGAAGATGCCGTGACGGGCATCAACGGCGTGAAGAACGTCCAGTCCACCGTATCTGGCGGCGTTTCGACCTCGATGGTCGAGTTTCGCATGGATGTGACCGCCGCCAAGGCCTTGCAGGACGTCAAGGATGTGATCGACACGATCAAGTCCGACCTGCCGGCGGATGTGGACACGCCTTTCGTCACCAAGCTGGACATCGAAGGTCAGGCGATCATGACCTTTGCCGTAACCGCCCCCTCGATGACCTTCGAGGAGATGTCCTATTTCGTTGATAACGTCGTGAAATCCGAGCTGCAGGGCCGGCCCGGCGTGGGCCGGGTTGACCGCTATGGCGGGGCTGACCGCGAGATCAGGATCGAGCTGGACCCGGTCAAGCTGGACAGCCTTGGCATCACCGCGCAATCGGTGTCGATGCAACTGGGTCAGACCAACACCAATCTGGGCGGCGGGCGGGCCGATTTCGGATCGGGCGAACAGGCGATCCGCACCATTGGCGATGCCGCCACCGTGGCCAAACTGGCCGCGACCCCGATTGCCTTGCCCTCGGGGCGCCATGTCGTGCTGTCGGACCTTGGCAAGGTCACCGACACGTTCGAAGAACTGCGCAGCTTTTCGCGGCTGAATGACAGCCAAGTCGTGACCTTTTCGGTGTTCCGCGCCAAGGGGTCGTCCGAGGTTTCGGTCGCTGAAACCGTCAATGCCAAGCTGGACGAGATCCGGGCCAAATACCCGGACGTCGCGATCAACAAGGTCGATGACACAGTGTTCTTCACCTATGGCAATTACGAAGCCGCCATTCACACGCTGCTGGAAGGTGCCCTTCTGGCCGTGATCGTGGTGATGATCTTTCTGCGCAACTGGCGCGCCACGCTGATCTCGGCCATCGCCTTGCCTTTGTCGGCCATTCCGACCTTCTGGGTCATGGATATGCTGGGTTTCTCGTTGAACCTGGTGTCCTTTCTGTCGCTGACCCTGGCCACCGGCATTCTGGTCGATGATGCGATTGTCGAGGTCGAAAACATCGCGCGACACATGCGGATGGGCAAAACCCCCTTCAAAGCCGCGATCGAGGCGGCCGACGAGATCGGCCTGGCCGTGATCGCCACCTCGGCCACAATCATCGCGGTGTTCGTGCCGGTCAGCTTCATGCCCGGCATTCCCGGCCAATACTTCCGCCAGTTCGGCATCACCGTCGCCGTGGCCGTGATGTTCTCGCTGTTGGTCGCCCGACTTATCACGCCGATGATGGCAGCGTACCTGATGAAAGCATCGGATGCGGGCACCGAACATGAGCATCAGGACGGCTTTTTCACCCGGGGTTACATGGCCTTTGTCAAAGCCTCGACCGGGTCATGGCGTCTGGGGCGTGTCAGGTTTGGCCGCTATTACCTAACCTTCATCGCGGCGGTTGGTGCGGTGATCCTGTCGGTCATAGCCCTGATGGGGGTTCCGGGATCGTTCATTCCGTCCGACGATTCGGGCCGCGTGACCATTTCGGTCGAACTGCCGCCCGGATCGACCCTGGCGGATACCGACCGCACCACCAAGCTGATCGTCGAGAAGATCAAGGATATTCCCTATATCGACAATATCTTCACCCTTGGCGGGGCCTCGCCCACGGGGGATCAGGATGTGCGCCGGGCGTCGATCAATGTGAACCTGGAAAAGCTGGACCACCGCCTGATCCTGAAGCTGAACCAACTGGCCCGCCGCCTGCCGCTGATCGGCCCCCTGATGCCCGAAGTGGCCAATCAGGGCCGCCCGATGCCGCAGAACGAAATTCAGGCCGAGATCTTCAAGCGCATCGCCTCGGTGCCGGATATCCGCACCCTGAAGCTGGACGAACGCGGCAGCCGCGAGGTCAGCTTTTCGGTTCTGGCGGATAATGAGGCGGACCTCAATCAGGCGGTCAAGCTGCTGACCGACGCCCTGCGCCATGAACCCTTGCTTGCCGATGTCACCTCGGAAGGCGCCCTGCCCCGGCCCGAGGTGCAGATCACCCCGCGTCTGGACGAGGCGGCCCGGCTTGGCATCACCACGCAGCAGATCGCCGCCGTCGTGCGCATCGCCACGGTGGGCGATTTTGACGGCGCGCTGGCCAAAGTGTCGATCGACAACCGGCTGATCCCGATCCGTGTGCGGCTGGATGATGCAAGCCGCGAGAATATCAACCGTATCTCGTCGCTGAAGCTGACGACCAATACCGGGCTGAGCGTGCCCCTGTCGGCCGTGGCGGATGTGCGGCTGGGCGAGGGCCCGTCGTCCGTCATGCGGCTGAACCGGCAACGTCTGGCGATCATCGGGGCCAACCTGCCGCCCGGCGTCGCCTTGGGCACGGCCACCGACCGCTTCAAGGAAGTGGCGGCCACGATCAAGCTGCCCGGAACGGCGAGGTTGCAGGAATCCGGTGATGCCGAGATCCAGACCGAGATGATGGCAAGCTTTGGCCATGCCATGCTGCTGGGCCTGATGCTGGTGCTGTCGGTGCTGATCTTGCTGTTCCGGTCGGTGATCCAGCCCTTCACCATCCTGTTCTCGCTGCCTTTGGCGATTGGCGGGGTGGCGGCGGCGCTGATCATCACCAATTCGGCCCTGTCGATGCCGGTGCTGATCGGGATGCTGATGCTGATGGGCATTGTGTCCAAGAACGCGATCCTGCTGATCGATTTCGCCATCGAGATGCGGGCGCGCGGCATGGACCGTCTGGCCGCTGTGGTCGAGGCGGGTCACAAGCGCGCGCGCCCCATCGTCATGACGTCTATTGCCATGTCGGCGGGCATGTTCCCC
>JAYSWK010000151.1:0-13521 GCA_043718085.1 Rhodobacterales bacterium | reverse complement strand
CCGCATCGGTGAACAGGCCCGCCGCCCCCGGCGCGCGGGTCGCGTCCAGCCCGCTGTCGGCAAATCGTTCGACCAGATCGCGGGCCAGACCGTCAAGCTGGGCCTGCGCCGTCACCGTCAATTCATCGCGCACCGCGAAATTCGCGGCCAAACTGCCGCCACGGATCGCCGAGCCTTCGCTATCGGTCGCAATCGGCCTGCCGTTCAGCGTCAACCCCGAAAGCCCCGCGCCATTCATCATGTCGGGGCTGATCGAGGCGCTGCCCTGAAAGCCGAAAACGGCGGCAACCCCGTCCACCAGCACAGCCCCCCCGGTGGTATAAAGCGAGATCGACCCGTCGCTATGGGCGATCTCGCGCAGCGGCACGATGCCAGAGATCTGGTCGATCAATTGCTGCCGGTGGTCCTGAAGAGCCGCCGTATCCTGCCCCATGCCAGACCCGCGCCGGATCTGGACGTTCAGCTTTACCAGCCGGTCCAGCGAGGTGTTCAATTTGTCCACGTCACTGGCGATGTCGCGGTCCGCCTGGGTCCGTGCCGTTTGCACATCGCGCGACGCCAGGCCGATCTGTCGCGCCAGCGCCTTGGCCGAGCCCAGAACCTGCGACAGGCGCGGCTCTGATTCGGGATGGGCGCTGGCCTCGGTCAGGGCCGCGTCAAAGGCGGCGACGCGGCCATTGATCGAATAGGCCTGATCCGGCGTGCCAAGACTCAGCTCCATCCGTTTGAAGAATGCCGCCCGCGCATCGGCATCGCCCGCCGTCGATTGCGCCAGCCGCCGGTCGCTGAGCAGCGGCATGTCGACCGACCGGCGCACGCCGACGATCTGCACGCCCTGACCCGTGGTTCCGACCACGCGCGAGGCAACCTGCAATTCGCGCCGCGCATAGCCGGGCGTCGTGGCATTTGCAATGTTGGACGACACGACCTCGGCGGCCTTTGCCGTGGCCGTCAGGCCCGAAAGGGCGCTTGCCAGGGTGCCGCCGATGCTCATCTACGCCTCCTAGCGCTTGATGTTGGTGGTTTCCTGCAACATCTCGTCCACCGTTTGGATGACTTTGACATTCGAGGAATAGGCGCGCTGGGTGGTGATCAGGTTGGTCAGTTCCGCCGTCACATCGGTGGTTGACTGTTCCTGGCTGTAGCCGACCAGCTTGCCGGTCGGCCCGTCGCCGGAATCCCACAGATAGAACGGCCCGCTGTCGGCCGAAACCTGGTAGGTCTGGTTGCTGGACGAGGTCAACCCGTTGGGATTGGGCACGTCCACCACCGGGATCTGATAGATCGTCTTGGAAAATCCCTGGTCATAATTCGCGTGCAAAAGCCCGTTGTCGTCGATCTCGACCGAGACAAGTCGCGCCACCGGCGTGCCGTTGGTCGCCTTGCCGATCGGGGCAAAATCGTTCGACAGCTGGGTCATCCCGCCGATTTCGCCAATGATGCCCACGTTCATCTGGATGACACCGCCGCCGACATTCAGCGGGATATTGCCCGAGACGCCATCGTAAGGGTCGCCCGTCACCGCAACCACGCTGGCCAATGTGCCGCCCGAGCCCTGCGTGCCGTCAAATGTCAGCGTATATTCCGCGATCAGCGCACCATCCGAGGCGCTGTCGGTGATCTGCATCGTCCAGGTGTCCGACGAACCCGACACCGGGATCGTCGGGACAAAGGTGATGTTCAGCGTTTCCTGGGTGCCATAGTTGCCGGTATATTCCAGCGACATGTTTTCGGTCAGCTGTTCGGCCGTCTTGCCCACGTCATATTGCACCGATGTGGCGGGCAGGTTTGCCCCCAGTGACACCAGCGTGGTCGGGTTCGACACATATTGATTCTGGTCCAGCCGCACCGGTTGCAGCGCCGACATGCTGTCCCGCGGATAATTGGCCAGCGAGCCGTCGGGATTTGCGGGCCAACCCATCAGCACATAGCCTGTCGAATTGCGCAGGATGCCATCGGCATCGGGTTTGAACGACCCGGTCGTGGTCAGCGAGATCGGCAGCGTACCATCACCGCGGTTGACCGCGTCAATCGTCGTCACCGCCAGGAAGCCACGGCCATCCACGGCAAGGTCGGTCGAATTGTTGGTGCCGATCAGCGGACCGCGCTCGTCGATCAGACGCATCGTGGTTGATCGCACGCCGCCCGCCGAATAGGTGGTGGTGGAATCCCCGTGGACGACCACGGAATAGAAATCCGCCTGAACCCGTTTGTACCCGAAGGTGGACGAATTCGCGATGTTGTCGGCAATCGTCGCCAGTTTGTTCGCGTTGGCGTTCAAACCAGCCACTCCCGCGTTCAGCGAAGAGGAAATTGTCATCGATAGCGCCTTTCTGCAGCTCGACCTATTGGGCCAAGCTGGGGGAAGGCGCTTAAGATCGACTTAACATCTAAAATCCGCCCCGAATTCAGCGGTCCTTGCGCAGAAGGATGATCTCGATACGGTTGTTGCGCGCGGCCGTCGGGTCTGCGGTGGCGGGCTTTCGGTCGGCATGGCCGGTCACACGGGCAATTCTGTCACCCTCGGTCCCCGCCGATTCGAGCATCTGACGCACCACTTGCGACCTTGACGCCGAAAGGTCCCAGGTCGGGTTGTTGAGCATCATGACCGGATATGACCGCACATAGCCCTCGACCGCGATACTGTTCCGGGCCACCCCCACCACATCCGACACCAGCGCGGCAATATCCTTCAGCATCTGGGTCGGCGCGGCGCTGTCCAGATCAAACAGAGGCGCCTCGTCCAGGTCGAAGATTTCGATGACCAGACCCTCATCCGTCACTTTGGTCACGACATGGGCAAGCAGGCTCTGCATCGTCATGCTCTCGCCCCCCTTGCCCTCCAGCACGCTTTGCAGCTTTTTCAGCTGGTTGTCCTCGGCACCCTTGCCGTCGGCACCCTTGCCGTCGGCGCCCTCGCCTTCGGACGTGCCCGCCGTGCCGCCGTCCTTGGTCTGTGCCGCCGGGTTGGACGCCGCCATGCCCGTGCCGTTATGGGCCAGGCTTTCATCGGTAAAGATCGAGTCACCGCCAAAAGCTCCGTCCCCGCCACCCGAAACGCGGTTGATCGGAATCGTCGGATTGAAGTAATCCGCGATGCCCTTACGCTGCTTTTCCGTCGTCGCGCCCAACAACCACATCAGCATGAAGAAGGCCATCATGGCCGTCACAAAGTCAGCATAGGCCACTTTCCACGCCCCACCGTGGTGCCCGCCGCCTGCAATGATCTTCTTCCGCTTGATGATGATTGGCGCGGCATTACCCTGCCCGGCCATTCACACACCCCAATAGTCACCCAAGCCCAGATATAGGCCATTGCCATGAATCCGGTCTTAACCCGAGGTATTTTAGCGGTTTTCTGGCAATCCCGGCTGTGCCTGGCTCAAATCACCCGCACCAGACGCAACGCATCATAAATCGCCGCATGGATATTGCGCGCCTCGACCGCGTCGCCGATGCGGTAAAGTTCGAACCCCTTTGGCCCGCCGTGTCGCCTTTGCGGCTGCACGGCGATCAGCGCATCATAATCGACCGCCCCAAGATTGACCGAGCGCGGCTTGAGGTCGAAATAAATCTCGGCCAGGGGCTGGGTGCCGTGGTTGACCACGACCTGATCATAATGCGCCTGCTTGCCGATCTTCATATAGTCGCTGTCCACCGTGGCCTTGATCCGGTTGCCGTCGCGTTCGACCCCCGTCAGGCGGTAGGTCACGGTAAAGGTCACATCCTTGTCCTGCAGGGCCCGCATATAGGGCACCAGGTTCATGGCCATCACATCGGGGGCAAAGCTGCGGTCTGGCGTCATGATCTCGACCTTGGACCCGGCTTCGGCCAGCAGCTGGGCCGCTTGCAGGGCCACATGATCGCCCGCGTCATCGAACAAAAGCACATTGGTGCCGGGCTTCACATCGCCCGACAGGATATCCCAGGCGCTGACCGTCAAGTCATTGCCATAGGCCAGGACATCCTTTTCCGGCATGCCCCCGGTCGCCACGATCACCACATCCGGGGTCTCGGCCAATATGTCCGCCGCCTCGGCCCAGGTGTTGAAGCGAAATTCAACGCCCAATGCCGCACATTGCGCCATCCGCCAGTCGATGATCCCGATCAATTCGGCCCGCCGCCTGGTCTGCACGATCAGCCGCACCTGACCCCCGGCTTCAGGCGCGGCCTCGAACACGACCACCCGGTGGCCCCGCGCGGCCGCAACCCGTGCGGCCTCCAGCCCGGCCGGCCCCGCCCCCACCACCACCACCTTGCGCGGCTGATCCGCCTTGGTGATCTGATGCGGCATCTCGGCCTCGCGCCCGGTCGAGGGGTTGTGGATGCACAAAGCCATCCCGCCTTGATAGATCCGGTCCAGACAATAGGTCGCGCCCACGCAAGGCCGGATATCCGCCTCGCGCCCGGCGATGATCTTTTGCACGATATGCGGATCGGCCATATGGGCCCGCGTCATGCCCACCATGTCCAACTGCCCCGTCGCCACCGCATGACGCGCCGTCGCCACATCGGGGATGCGGCTGGCATGAAATGTCGGCAGACCCACCGCCGCCCGGATGCGCCCGGCAAAATCCAGATGCGGCGCCGATTTCATGCCATGAATCGGGATCATGTCGGTCATCGCCGGGTCGGTGTGAATGCGCCCCCGGTTGATGTTCAGATAGTCCACCTGCCCCGTCGCCTTGAACATGTGGCCGATCTCGATCCCCATGTCCTCGGTGATGCCGCCCGTCTCGGCCTCATCCGGCGCAAAGCGCACGCCCAGGATGAACCGCGCACCCACCCGCGCCCGGACGGCTGCGATGATGTCCAGCGTCAGCCGCATCCGCGTGGCCAGGCTTTCCCGCCCGAAAGGCCCGTCGATATGGTTGGTCAGGGGCGAGATGAACTGATCCAGCAAATGGCCATGGGTCATGATCTCGACCCCGTCCAGCCCTGCGGCCTGCATCCGTTCCGCCGCGTCGGCAAACTCGGGGATGATGCGGGCGATGTCCCAGTCTTCCGCCGCCTTGGGAAAGGCCCGGTGCGCCGGTTCGCGTTGCGAGGTCGAAGATACGACCGGCAGCCAGTCGCCCTTGTCCCACCGCGTGCGCCGCCCCAGATGGGTCAGCTGGATCATTACCGCAGCACCCGCCTCGTGGCAGTCGTCGGCCAGCCGCCGCATCCAGGGCACGACCTCGTCCTTGTAGGCCAGGATATTGTTGAACACCGGCGGGCTGTCCTTGCTGACCGCTGCCGAGCCTGCGGTCATGGTCAGGGCCACCCCCGCCTTTGCCCGTTCCAGATGGTAAAGCCGGTAGCGGTCCTTGGGCATCCCGTCCTCGGGATAGGCCGGTTCATGGCTGGTCGTCATGATCCGGTTGCGCAGGGTCAGATGCTTTAGCTGGTAGGGCTGCAACAAAGGGTCATGCGACATCGGGTTCCTCCGGTTTGCGGCCAACCTAATCAAGGCACCGGATCACGACAAACCAATTGCGACAAAGCCTGTCGCGCGCGCCAAATCTTTTCGAAAAGATTTGCGCTTTTCCAACCCGGAAACTGGCCGGAAACTGGGCGCGGCTTGGAAACCGCCCCGCCAAATCCTTTCATTCTTGTTAACAGAAATCAGCAACCCTCAGGGAATAAAAGATAAAACACGATGTCAGACGTTTTGGCGCGGCGCTGTCACGCCCCTCCATGTCGCTGCCAGCCCATCTGATCGAACAGCGCGCCATAGGTCTGGGCCAGCGCACGCAGACCTGTCCCGTCCAGCTGGTCCCGCCTGTCCCAGGCCTTGTTGGCGACACCCAGGATACGCGGGGCCAGCATCGGCTCCATCTCGCGGTCCGTCGTCGTGAATTCTGACCAGAAACAGCCTTCGACCCCCACGATCCGGTCGGCGACATCTTCGGCCCCTTTCGGCACCGGATCCCAGGCCATCACATCTTCCAGCGCCACGATGCCCGCCCAGGTCGCCCCCCAGTCCTGCGGGTCGTCGGTATGGGCCATGTCAAGATAGACGTTCTGCGCCGGGCACATCACCACATCATATCCCGCCCGCGCCGCGTCGATCCCCGGCCCCTGTCCGGTCCAGCTGAACAACAAGGCCCCATGGCCAAGCCCGCCGTTCTTGCCCTTGGCCGCCTCTTCCCATGCGGCCGAACGAATGCCCTTCGCGGCCAGCTTGCCCGCCAGCCGCTCCATCATCCAGCCCTGCACATCATCCCGCGTTTCCAGCCCATGTTCGGCCTTCAGCCTTTCGACCGCGGGCGAGGCGCTCCAGGCGGCGGGGGGCAATTCATCGCAGCCCAGATGCAAGATTCCGATCGGAAACATCGCCGCCACCTCCGCCGCCAAAGGCTCGACCAGGTTCCAGGTTTCCGGCATGGCCGGGTTCAGCGTGTTGTCCACATAACCATGTACCGACACCGCCGCCGCGTTGTCGCCCGGATCGCGCATCCCCGGATGGGCGACGTTCAGGGCATAGCCATGGGCCGGAACCTCGATCTCGGGCAGAACCTCGATCCTCAGGGCCGCAGCCCGCGCCAGAATGCGCGTGACATCATCCGCCGAATAGCTGCCCCCCGCCGACACTCCGCCGCCATAGACCCCCGGCACCAGACAGCCCTCGCCCCGCATCGCCGTCTTTTGCCAGATTTCCGGCGCCGAGGTGACCTGCAACCGGAACGCCTCGTCATCCGAGAAGTGCCAGTGGAACCGGTTCAACTTGACCAGCGCCATCAGGTCCAACAGACGCAGGATCGTGTCAACCTCATAGAAATGCCGCGCACAATCCAGATGCTGGCCGCGCCAGCCAAAGCGCGGCTCATCCTTGATCACCCCGCAGGGCAGATCGCCCCCATGGGTCTGCCGCAGGTTCACCAGCGTGACCGCCCCGTGATGCAGCCCCAGATCATCCGAAAAGCGCAGCGCAATTCCGTCGGGCCGCAGCGTGATCTCATAGCCACCCTCCGCCAGCCCCTGAACATGGCTCAATTCCAGCGCCACGCCCCCTGCCGTCAGCAAAGGCGCAAAGTTCAACCGCCGCGCCAGATCGTCCACCGCCCCCAGCCTGGAATCACCCGAGGCAAGGCCACTTAGCTGCAGACGCCCCGCCGCCGCCGTCCACGACATGGGTTGCGGCACCAGCTTCAACCCGGCGAAGTCCGGCACCACACGGGCCGGGGCGGTTTTCACCCGAACCCCGGTTTCCTGGCTGGGCAGCACCATCACGCCACCCTTGCCGCGCAAATAGGCCCCCAGCGGCCACCAGGCCCGGTTGCGTGGCCGGTGCCCCGCGTCGCGGAACGCCATGACGAACCGCACGCTTCCGCCCGCCGGAATATCCGGCAGCCCCACTTCGGTATAGCCTGCCACTGTGCGCAGCAACGTCCCCCCACGGACCACGACCGAGGGGACGAAATTGGAACAGCAATAGACCGGGGCCGAAATGGCCTTGTCAGAGCCTATTTCGCAGTGAATCTCCCGCCCCTCGATGCGCACGGAATAGGTCAGGGTCATGGCTTGGGCTCCAATCTCAGCTCGGCAACGAAATCATAGATGTCGGACCGGTACAGCCCCCGCGTGAACTCGATCGGCCGACCACTGGGCAAATAGGCCGTCCGGTCGATCCGCAGCGCGGCTGCCCCATCGGGCAGGTGCAAAAGCTGGGCATCCGCCGCCGCCAGATTGACCGCCGTGATCCGCTGAACGGCCCGCGTCGGCGCATTGCCCCGCGCCCGCAGCACATCGTAAAGCGAGGTTTCGACCTTGTCGGGGTCCGCCAGAATGTCCTGTGGCAGCGAGGAATATTCCAGCGCCATCGGCAATCCATCGGCAAAGCGCAACCGGTCGACCCGCGCCACCCGGTCCACACCCGCAAGACCCAGCGCCATCTGTTCGTCCGGGGTTGGCGGGAACAGGCCGCGCCGCAGGATCTGACTGGTCGATGCCTTGCCGCGCTGGCGCATGTATTCGGTAAAGGACAAAAGGGCCGACAGCGAATGTTCCATCTTGGGCAAAGGCGGGCGCACGAAAGTCCCGGCCCCCCGGCGCTGGTCCAGCACACCTTCCTGAACCAGTTGCGCCACCGCCTTGCGCACCGTGACCCGGCTGACATCGGCCATTTCGGCCAGATCGCGTTCGGGCGGCAGTTGCGCGTCGGTTTCCAGCACGCCCGCGGTTATGGCCGAGGCGATGTGGCGATAAAGCTGCGAATAGCGCGGCCCGTGACCGTGGCGATACCAGCGATCGGCGGCGAAGATGTCTTTGGCGGCGGTCTGATCCATCGGAACCATTGGTATCATTATGGACCGGTTAAACCAGACCACTTCATTGAGGAAACCCCCATTCACCGCTAAAAACAAGCGGAAAATGCGTAGGTTACGATTTTTTCTGTGAATTGGTATTATATAGGTAGCAAAAATATTTTGTCTTGGTAACATATGGGCACAACAGATTCGCCACCGCTGCAAGGCGAGCTTCACGTCAGGGGGTCCCATGGCCGATATTGCTGCCCATCCGGCAATCGCACCGTCCAAGGCAAGGGCCAAGGGCCTGCCCGAGGCCTGGTTCGCCTGGTTGTTGATCGCGCCGACGGTTGGTTTCATCGGGCTGATTGTCGCCTGGCCGCTGTTGGAGACGATCCGGCTGTCCTTCACCGATGCCTCCCTGGCGGGCGAGACCTATGTCGGCTTCAAGAATTACGACACCTTGCTGCACAGCGCCAAATTCTACGACATCGTCGGGCGCACCTTCTTCTGGATGTTCGTCTCGGTCGGGCTGAAGCTGATCGTCGGGCTGATCGGCGCCACGCTGCTCAGCGCCGCCGTGCCCGGAAAGGCCTTGTTCCGCATCCTGATCATGCCGCCATGGGTCATCCCGATTGCCATGGGCTGCCTGGGCTGGCTGTGGCTCTACAATGGCGATTTCGGCATCATCGCAGGGGTTGCGAACTGGCTTGGCATCACGGACGGACCCTTTGCCTTCCTGGCCTACAAACGTTCGGCCTTCTGGTCGGCCATTGTCACCGATGTCTGGGTCGGAACCCCCATGGTCTCGCTGTTCTTCCTGGCCGCCATGCAGGGCGTCAGCCGCGATCTGTACGAGGCCGCCTGGATCGACGGCGCTGGCCGCTGGTATCGCTTTCGCCGGATCACCCTGCCCCAGATCATGCCGGTGATCGTGTCCATGGCGCTGATGTCGGCGATCTGGACTTTCAACAGCTTTGAAATCATCTGGATCCTGACCCAGGGCGGCCCGCGCGGCGGCACCACGACCCTGATCATCGACACCTACAAGGTCGCCATCGCCAACTTCCAGTTCGGCGAAGGTGCCGCCCGCGCCGTGGTGATCGTGGTGCTCTTGCTGGTGTTCAGCCTGTTCTACCTGTGGGTGCTGGGCCGCGTGAACCGCAAGTTCGGAGTGAAATGACATGCTGATGGACCGCTACACCCTGTTGCAGAAGATCGGCATCTATATCGGGATCGCCATATTCCTGATCTTCATCCTGCTGCCCTTCTTCGAGATGTTCATGACCTCGCTGAAGCCTTTGAACCACATTTTCCGCTCGCCCTATCAGTTCTGGTCCGATGACTTCAGCTTTGCCGCCTATTCCACGATGTGGGAAAGGGTGCCGAACCTGGGGCGCTACATCTGGAACTCGATCTTCATCGCCACCGCCGTGACGACCCTTGCCATGGTCGTGATCGTACCCGCCGCCTATGCCTATGCCCGGCTCGATTTCCCGTTCAAGGCCCAGTCGATCGGCGTGCTGCTAAGCGTCAACATGTTCACCGGCGCTGTCCTGTTGATCCCGCTTTACAAGGTGATGCGGACATTGGGTCTTTTGAACACCTATTGGGCCATGATCATCCCCGGCGTCGCCTTCCTGATCCCCACGGGTATCTGGCTGTTGCGCGGCTATCTGGAAAAGATCCCCAAAGAGATGGAAGAGGCCGCCTATATGGACGGCGCGTCGCGGCTTTACACCCTGCGCCGGGTGATCCTGCCGCTGGCCGGGCCTGGCATGGTTGTGGTGTCGGTGACCGTCTTCATCACCGCCTATGCCCAGCAATACCTGTTTGCCGTGACCTTCAACAGCAACCCGAAACTGCATCCCCTTCCGGTCGGCCTGTTGCAGTTCATCGGATACCAGAATGTCGAATGGAACATGATGATGGCGGCTGCCCTGACCGGTATCCTGCCCGTGCTTCTCGTGTTCCTGTTCCTGCAAAGATACCTCGTCGCCGGTCTGACGGCGGGGGCAGTAAAAGAATGACAGACCATACTTCAGCAACCAAAGGGAGTTTCTCCGTGTCCAAACTCAACAAACTAACGATTGCAGCCGTGCTGCTGGGCGCCAGCGCCGTGCCGGCCATGGCCAAGGACGTGCACTACATCATGTGCGGCGATGTGCGTCAGGCCGAAAAAGACGGCGTGGCGGCGTTCATGGCGGCGAACCCCGGCGTGACCGTCAATCTGGAATTCCTGCCCTGGGGCACCTGTTCGGAAAAGGCCATGCAGATGGCCGCTGCGGGCGACCCGCCGGCCATGGCCTATATCGGCTCGCGCTTCCTCAAGCAGCTGTCCAAGGCCGACCAGATCCTGCCGATCGAGCTGTCAGCAGAACAAGAAGCCGCCTATCAGTCCGGCGTTCTTTCGACCGTCGAGGATGGCGGCAAGCGCTGGGGCTTCCCCCATGCCTTCTCGGACAAGGCCATGTTCGTCAATTGTGACCTGTTCGTGCAGGCCGGGCTTGAGTGCAAGGTTCCCGCCGATTGGGAAGAGATGAAGGCTGACGCTGCCGCCATCAAGGAAAAGACCGGCATCGCGGGCATCGGCATCGCGGGCAAGGATTTCGACAACACGATGCACATGTTCCTGGACTTCATGTATTCCAACGGCGGCACCGTGATCGACACCGTGACCGGCGAAGTGAAGTTCGATGACGTGCCGGCCCGCGAAACCCTGCAGCTTTATGCCGACCTGATGCCGGTCATGGCCGAAGGCGCCACGGCACTGGAGCGTGGCAACCTGCAGGCCCTGTTTGAAGACGGCAAGATCGGCATGTATGTGACCGGTCCCTGGGGCATGGGTCAGCACAAGGCCAAGAACATCAAGTTCGGCCCGATCCCGCATGGCCCCTCGGGCACGTCAAGCTCGATCCTGATCACCGACTCGATCGCCGTGTTCAAAGGTTCGGGCACTGAAGCCGAGGCCATGAAACTGGCCGCCTTCCTGACCTCGGGCGCAAACCAGTACAGCCTCGACAGCGAATGGGGCCTGCCGCCGATCCAGAACTACGAAGCGCAGGGCATCAAGGATCTGTATTACGCCAACCCGGAATGGAAGCTGTTCGCAGACACCATCCCGACCGGCAAGCCCGAGCCGATGGTCTATAACTTCGCTTCGCTGCAGACCGTGTTCTCGGACATGATCCAGGGCGTTCTGCTGGGTGAGACCACCGATATCAACGCCGCTGTGACCGAAGCTGCCGCTGGTATCGCCGCGATCCAGTAAGCCACTTTGGCGGGCCGTCCTGCGGCGGCCCGCCACCCCTTCCCACTTCAGCCCAGGAAATCGCCATGGCCACCGTTGACCTTCAGAACATCACGAAATCCTTTGGTGCCGCGCATGTCCTGCAAGGCATCGACCTTGCCATTCGGGACAAGGAATTCGTCGTCTTTGTCGGCCCCTCGGGCTGTGGCAAATCGACCCTTCTGCGCATCATCGCCGGTCTGGAAGAGGCCAGCGCCGGTCAGATCGTGATCGATGGCTCTGACGTCTCCGCACTCCCCCCGGTCGAGCGCGGCATCTCGATGGTCTTTCAAAGCTACGCGCTTTATCCCCATCTGACGGTCTATGAAAACATCGCCTTCCCCCTGCGGGTGCAAAGGCTGCCCGAACCCGAGGTCACATCCAAGGTCGCCAAAGCGGCCGAGATCCTGCAACTGACCGACAAGCTACAGCTCAAGCCCGGCCAATTGTCCGGCGGCCAGCGTCAGCGCGTGGCCATTGGCCGCTCGATTGTCCGCAACCCCAAGATTTTCCTGTTCGACGAACCCCTGTCCAACCTGGATGCCGCCCTGCGCGGCGACATGCGGGTCGAACTTTCACAACTGCACCGCGACCTGTCCGCCACCATGATCTATGTGACCCACGACCAGATCGAAGCCATGACCATGGCCCACCGCATCGTGGTGCTGAACGCAGGCCGCGTCGAACAATTCGGCACCCCGATGGAGCTTTACCACCACCCCGCGACCCGCTTTGTCGCCACGTTCATTGGCCAGCCCAACATGAACCTGGTGCCCGCCACCGTTCTGGGTGCCGATGGCGCCGGCCTGGCGGTCGAACTGGATGGCGGGGCGCGCATGACCCTGCCCGTTGAAACCGGCCACGCCAAAAAGGGCGACCGTGTCGAGGTGGGCGTCCGCCCCGAAAATACCGCGCTGGGCGAAGGCCTGCCGATGAAAGTGCGGGTTCTGGAACGTCTGGGCGGGGTCTCGATCACCTATTGTGTGATGGAAAACGGCCAGCGCTTCTGCGCCGCCTTGCCCGGTGACGCACCTGTAGCCGAGGGTCAGACCATCCAGCTTGCCGTGAACCCGGCCGACTGCCACGTCTTTGATGCCACCGGGACCGTCATGCGCCGCCGCATGGCCCCCGCCATGGCCGCCTGAAGGAGTTTGCAATGCGCGTCGTAACTGCGGGCATCGGCCTGCGGGCTGGCCATGTCCTGACCACCCTGAAGCAGGCCATGCCCGAGGTCGAGCTTGTCGGCTATTATGACCCTCGGCCGACCCATCTTGACATGATCGGCCTGGATACGCCGCGTTTTGACACGGTTCAGGCCATGTTGACGCAGACCAAACCCGACCTTTACTGCGTCTTTTCGCCCAACCTCTTTCATCTGGACCATATCCGCGCCGGGCTTGAGGCCGGGGTGCAGGTTTTCACCGAGAAACCTGTGGTTGTCAGCATCGACGAAACCTTGGAACTGGCGCGCCTTATGGCCAGACATGGTGGCGTGAACCGCTGCATGGTCGGGCTGGTCCTGCGCTATTCGCAGCATATGGTCGACCTGCGCGCGGCGCTGAAAGCGGGTCTATTGGGCCAGATAGTCTCGCTTGAGGCCAATGAGCACATCGCCCCCTACCACGGCGCCTTCTTCATGCGCGACTGGCGGCGGATGGTCGATCTGTCGGGCGGTTTTCTGTTGGAGAAATGCTGCCATGACATCGACATCTACAACATGATCACCGGCTCGCGCCCGGTTCGGGTCGCCAGTTTTGGCGGCCGCAAAAGCTTTGTCCCCGCCAATGCCCCGGCCTCGAACGAAGAAATGCAGATCTTCCATGTCAAGAAATCGGTCTGGAACTCGGTCGATGATCCGTTCCATTCGGACGGCGACATCATCGACTATCAGACGGCCATTCTTCAGTATGAAAACGGCGCCTCGCTGGCCTTCCACACCAATCTGAACGCCCCCGACGAACACCGCCGCTTTTGCGTCATGGGCACCCATGGCATGGCCGA
>JAYSWK010000016.1:0-6346 GCA_043718085.1 Rhodobacterales bacterium | reverse complement strand
ACATCGCGGAAAAGACCGGGCGCACGCTGGATCAGGCCCGCCAGGCCCTGCGGGCCATGTCGCCGCAGAACCGCCTTTACGCGCCCTCGGAAGTCACGGCGGCCGCGCTATTTCTGGCGGGTCCGGGCGCGGAAGGGGTCAATGGACAGGCCATCGTGATCTCGGGGGGCGAGGCATGAGCGATCTGTCCAAACGCCGCCTGAAATTGTGGATCCGGCTTCTGGGCGTCACGCGCCGAACCGAGGCCGAACTGCGCGAATTTCTGCGGCTTCAGCACGCCACGACCCTGCCGCGCTTTGACGTGCTGGCCGCCCTTTACCGCCGTCAGGGCGGTGTGACGATGTCCGAGCTTAGCCGGATGCTTTTGGTGTCGAACGGCAATGCCACGACGGTGGTGGACCGGCTGGAAAAGGACGGTCTGGTGCGGCGCACCCCGTCGGACAGCGACCGGCGCACGGTTTTTGCCACGTTGACCGCCGCCGGGCTGGCGGAATTCGACGTGTTGGCGGCGCGCCACGAGGCCGAGATTGACCGCCTGTTCGGCGCGCTGACGGCCGAGGAGCTGGATCAGATGAGCGAAATCCTGAAGCATATGGGGGCGCAACATGCGTGACATGGCCGGGTTGAAACCGCAGCATTTCCTGTGGCAGGTCCAGGCCGGCGTGGCTTGGGTCCGCCTGAATCGCCCGGACCGCAAGAACCCGCTGACCTTTGAAAGCTATGCCGAGTTGCGCGACATGTTCCGCGCGCTGGCCGATGCGCGGGATGTGAACGTGGTGGTCTTTGCCTCGAACGGCGGCAATTTCTGCTCGGGCGGCGACGTCCATGACATCATCGGACCCTTGATTGGCAAGCCCATGGCCGAATTGCTGGCCTTTACCCGCCTGACCGGCGATCTGGTGAAAGCCATGATGACCTGCGGCAAGCCCATCATTGCCGCGGTCGATGGCGTGGCCGTCGGGGCGGGGGCGATCATCGCCATGGCTGCCGATCTGCGCCTGGCCACGCCACAAGCGAAATGCGCCTTTCTGTTCACCCGGGTCGGCCTTGCCGGTTGCGACATGGGGGCCTGTGCCATATTGCCCCGCATCATCGGTCAGGGCCGCGCGGCCGAGCTTTTGTACACCGGGCGCAGCATGACCGCGCACGAGGGCCATGCCTGGGGTTTCTGGAACGCGCTGCATCCGCCCGAGGCCTTGGAGGCCGAGGCGCAGGCCCTGGCCCAGCGCCTTGCCACCGGCCCGACATTCGCGCATTCGGTGACCAAGACCCAGCTTTGGCAAGAATGGGACATGAGCCTGGACCTTGCCATCGAAGCCGAGGCGCAGGCCCAGGCAATCTGCATGCAGACGAAGGATTTCGAACGCGCCTACCGGGCCTTCCTCGCCAAGGAGAAACCGGTGTTCGCCGGGGGCTGACGAATTTTCTGCGAAAATTTCCGGGGGCCAGCCCCCGCACCCCCGGGATATTTATGGACCGATGAAATGGACAAAAGCTTTCTTGACTGGCCGTTCTTTGAGCCCCGCCACCGCGATCTGGCGGCGGGATTGGAGGAATGGTGCGCGGCGAACCTGCCGGTGGATCATGCCGATGTCGATGCGGCCTGCCGGGGGCTGGTGGCCGCATTGGGGCAGGGCGGTTGGCTGATGCATTCGGGCGGTGCGTTGGATGTGCGCACCTTGTGCCTGATCCGCGAGACATTGGCCCGCCATGACGGTTTGGCCGATTTTGCCTTTGCCATGCAGGGCTTGGGGATGGGGGCCGTGTCGCTGTTCGGGTCGCCCGCGCAGCGCGTCTGGCTGGACCGGACGCGGGCCGGGACGGCGATTTCGGCCTTTGCGCTGACCGAGCCGGGATCAGGGTCGGACGTGGCGGCGACCGCGACGCGGGCCGAGAAAGTGCAGGGCGGCTGGCGGTTGAGCGGCGAGAAGACCTGGATTTCCAATGGCGGCATCGCCGATGTCTATGTCATTTTCGCCCGCACCGGCGAGGCGCCGGGCGCGCGCGGCCTGTCGGCCTTTCTGATGCCTGCCGATGTTGCGGGTTTGCGCGTGGTCGAACGGCTGGAGGTGATCGCCCCGCATCCCTTGGCGCGCCTGAAGCTGGACGGGGTCGAATTGCCGGACGGGGCGCTGATCGGCCGCGCGGGCGAGGGCTTCAAGCTGGCCATGGCCGTGCTGGATGTCTTCCGCGCGACAGTGGGGGCTGCGGCCCTTGGCTTTGCACGCCGGGCGCTGGACGAGGCCCTGACGCGGGTTCAGGCGCGGCGCATTCAGGGCCAACCCCTGGCGGAGTTGCAGATGGTGCAGGGTCATCTGGCGGATATGGCGCTGAAGATCGATGCCGCCGCCTTGCTGATCTATCGCGCCGCCTGGACCAAGGATCAGGGTGCCGCGCGGGTGACCCGCGAGGCGGCCATGGCCAAGCTTTATGCGACCGAGGCCGCGCAAGAGGTCATTGACATGGCCGTGCAGTTGCATGGCGGCGATGGGGTGCGCCATGGCTCGAAGGTCGAGGAATTGTACCGCGAGATCCGCGCCTTGCGCATCTATGAAGGGGCCAGCGACGTGCAGCGCATCGTGATTGCCCGTCAGATCCTGCCCAAGGAGGCGCCATGAGCCCGCATGAGTTTCTGAACCCCGCCCATTGGCGCCAGCCGCGCGGCTATTCCAACGGCGTGGCCGCGCGCGGGCGGCTGATCGTGACCGGCGGGGTGATCGGCTGGAATGCCGAAGAACGGTTTGAAAGCGACGACTTCGCGCGGCAGGCCACGCAGGCGCTGCAAGGGGTCGTCGACATTCTGGCCTGCGCCGGGGCCAAGCCGCATCATCTGGTGCGTCTGACCTGGTATGTTACGGACAAGCATGAATACCTCGCCAGCCTCAAGGACCTGGGGGCGGCTTACCGCGAGATCATCGGCAAGCATTTCCCCGCCATGGCGTTGGTGCAGGTCGTGGCCTTGGTCGAGGACCGTGCCAAGGTCGAGATCGAAGCAACCGCCGTTGTGCCGGAGGAATAGATGCTGGGACCCACGGGACATGAAGACACATTCACCCGCGAAAACCTGCCCGCGCCGCAGGACTGGCCGCAGATCACGCCCTTTGCCTATCCCGAATGGCTGAATGCCGCGGTCGAGCTGACCGACCGCATGGTCGCGCGCGGCTTTGGCGACCACACCGCGCTGATCGGCAATGGCCGGCAGCGCACCTACAAGGAACTGACCGACTGGTCGAACCGCATCGCCCATGCGTTGGTGGACAGCTATGGCCTGCGGCCCGGCAACCGGGTGCTGATCCGTTCTGCCAACAACCCGGCCATGGTGGCCTGCTGGCTGGGTGCCACCAAGGCCGGGGCGGTGGTGGTCAATACCATGCCGATGCTGCGGGCGGGCGAGTTGACCGCCATCGTAGACAAGGCCCAGGTCACCCATGCCCTGTGTGACACAAGGCTGATGGAGGAGTTGGTGGCTTGTGCCAAGACATCCGCCCATCTGAAAACCGTAGTGGGCTTTGACGGCACCGCCAATCACGACGCCGAGCTTGACCGCGTCGCCCTGTCGAAGCCCGTGCGCTTCACCGGCCCAAAGACGGGCCGCGATGACGTGGCGCTGCTGGGCTTTACCTCGGGCACCACGGGCGAGCCCAAGGCCACGATGCATTTTCACCGCGACCTTCTGGCCATCGCCGATGGCTATGCGGCCGAGGTGCTGAAAGTCACGCCCGAGGATATCTTTGTTGGCTCCCCCCCCCTGGCCTTTACCTTCGGCCTGGGCGGTCTGGCGATATTCCCCTTGCGGTTCGGGGCGGCGGCGGCGCTTCTGGAACAGGCCAGCCCCGCCAATATGATCGATCTGATCCAGGCCCATAAGGCGACGATCTGCTTTACCGCCCCCACCGCCTACCGCGTGATGCTGAAGGCCATGGCAGAGGGGGCCGACCTGTCCTCGCTGCGTGCGGCGGTCAGTGCGGGCGAAACCCTGCCCGCGCCAGTTTATGAGGACTGGATCGCGCGAACCGGCAAGCCGATGCTGGACGGGATCGGGGCCACCGAAATGCTGCATATCTTCATCACCAACCGCTTCGATGATCACCGCCCGGGCTGCACGGGCCGCCCGGTGACGGGATACGAGGCGCGGATCGTGGACGCGGATATGGCTGAACTGCCGCGCGGCGAGGTCGGGCGGCTTGCGGTTCGCGGCCCGACCGGCTGCCGCTATCTGGCCGACACCCGGCAGGCGAACTATGTCCGCGACGGCTGGAACCTGACCGGCGACAGCTTTTGGCAGGACGCCGAGGGCCGCTTTCATTTCGCAGCGCGCTCGGACGACATGATCATCTCGGCCGGCTACAATATCGCAGGCCCCGAGGTCGAGGCCGCGCTTTTGTCGCATCCCGCCGTGCTGGAATGCGCGGTGATCGGTGCGCCCGACGACGAGCGCGGCCATATCGTCGAGGCGCATGTCGTGCTGGGGCCGGGGCAGGCGGGCGATGCAGCCATGGTCAAGGCCCTGCAGGACCATGTGAAAGCGATCATCGCGCCTTACAAATACCCCCGCCGGGTGATCTTTGCCCAAAGCCTGCCCAAGACGCAGACCGGCAAGATCCAGCGGTTCCGCCTGCGCGGCTGAAAACGGACCAGCGGCAGACCGATTTCTTCGAAGACATCGGATCGGAGCCGGACGTTAGCGGTTTCCCGCCTTCACCTGCAACCTGCGGGCATGCAGGATCGGCTCGGTATAGCCCGAGGGCTGGACGCGCCCCTTGAAGACCAGATCATGGGCTGCGGCAAAAGCCGCGCCGTCGAAATCGGGTCCCATGGGGCGATAAAGCGCATCGCTTGCATTCTGCTGATCCACCAGAAGCGCCATCTTGCGCAGGCTGGCTTCGACCTGGGGCTTACTGACCACGCCATGCAACAGCCAGTTGGCAATGTGCTGCGACGAGATCCGGCAGGTCGCCCTGTCCTCCATCAGGCCTACATTGTTGATGTCGGGCACCTTGGAGCAGCCGACACCCTGATCGATCCAGCGCACGACATAGCCCAGGATGCCTTGGGCGTTGTTTTCAACCTCGCGCAGCAGTTGCGCCTCGCCCCAGCGTTTGTAGGCGGCCAGCGGGATCTCCAGCACCGTTTCGACAAAGGCCCGGCGTCCCCCGGCGGCAAGCCGCCTTTGCACGGCAAAGACATCGATCTTGTGGTAATGCAGCGCATGCAGAATGGCCGCCGTGGGGGACGGCACCCAGGCGCAATTGGCCCCGGCCTTGGGATGGTCGATCTTTTGTTCCAGCATTGCCGCCATGAGGTCGGGCGCCGCCCACATGCCCTTGCCGATCTGCGCCCGCCCCGACAGGCCGCATTCCAGACCGATATCGACATTCTGGTTTTCGTAAGCCCCGATCCATGACTTGCGCTTGATGAAATCCTTGCGGCTGAACGGCCCGGCTTCCATCGAGGTGTGGATCTCGTCGCCGGTCCGGTCCAGAAACCCGGTGTTGATGAAGGCCACCCGGCTTTTTGCCGCCCGGATACATTCCTTGAGGTTGACCGAGGTGCGGCGCTCTTCGTCCATCACGCCCAGCTTCACCGTATTGGCGGGCAGGCCCAAAATCTGTTCGACCCGGGCAAAAACCTCATCGGCAAAACCAACTTCTTCGGGGCCATGCATCTTGGGTTTGACCACATAGACCGAGCCGTGATGCGAATTGCGCAGGCCAGTGGTCTTTTGCAGGTCATGCAACGCGATCAGCGTGGTGACCATCGCATCCATCAGCCCTTCAAAGACCTCTTGCCCCTCATGGTCCAGAATGGCGGGACTGGTCATCAGATGACCGACATTGCGCACCCACAAAAGCGCGCGGCCCTTCAGCACCTTGGGGCTGCCGTCGGGGGCGCAAAAGGCGCGGTCGGCATTCATGGCCCGCGTCATGCGCCGCCCGCCCTTGTCGAAATCGGTCGTCAGATCGCCCTTCATGACGCCGAGCCAGTTGTCATAGGCCGCGACCTTGTCTTCGGCATCGACGCAGGCCACCGAATCCTCGCAATCCAGAATGGCCGAAACCGCGCTTTCCAGAACGATATCCGCCAAGGCGGCCTGATCGCGGCTGCCGATCATGTGGGCGCGGTCAAAGACCAGCTCGACATGCAGACCGTTGTTGACCAGCAATACCGCCTCGGGCGCTTTGGGGTTGCCGCGATAGCCTGCGAATTTCGCAGGCTCGACCAGCGGAAGATCGTCGATCAAAAGCTGGCCATTGGCGACATAGTAGCGCCGCACATCGGCATGGCTTGTGCCGACAATGGGAAAGGCCTCGTCCAGAAACACCCGCGCCCGGGCGACAACCCTGGC
>JAYSWK010000150.1:0-2091 GCA_043718085.1 Rhodobacterales bacterium | reverse complement strand
ACAAGACCTTCATGTGGCCGGCCGCCTTTTGGGAAAAGCTGTATGAACCCATCATCCGCCGCGCCGCCGGTCTGGGTGCGCTAAGCCGGCTGGAAGACCCCGACACCTATGACAAGGGATTTCTGCACTGTGACATCCTGATCATCGGCGCGGGGCCTGCCGGTCTGCAGGCGGCGCTGACGGCGGGGCGGGCAGGCGCGCGGGTCATCCTGGCGGATGAGGATTTCCGTCTGGGCGGGCGGCTGAATGCCGAGACCTTTGCGATAGGTTCCCAGGCCGGGGCCGATTGGGCGGCAGCCTGCGTGGCCGAACTGGCCAGCCTTGCCAATGTCCGCCTGATGGCGCGCACCACCGTGCTGGGCGCTTTCGATCATGGCATCTATTCCGCCGTCGAACGTGTCAGCGACCATCTGGCCGAACCCATGCCTGCAAAGCCGCGCCAGACGCTGTGGCGCATCTACAGCCAGCGCGCCATCCTGACGGCCGGGGCCACCGAACGCCCGATCCCGTTCGAGAACAACGACCGCCCCGGCGTCATGCTGGCGGGGGCCTTGCGCGCCTATGCCAACCGCTGGGGTGTGGCGGTGGGCGACCGCGTGGCGGTTTTCACCAATAATGACGACGGTTTGCGCACCGCCACCGACCTGCAGTCCAAAGGCGTCGATGTCGTGGCGGTCATCGACACCCGCGAGGGCGGCCCCCTGCTGCCCGGCATCCACCACCTGCAAGGGGCCGAAGTGGTGGATTGCGCCGGGCGGCTGGGCCTGTCGTCCATCACCATCCGCGACGGCAAGGGGCGGCGCGACACCATCGCCTGCACCGCGCTGGGCACCTCGGGCGGCTGGAACCCCAATCTGAACATCGCCTCGCACCACCGCTTGAAGCCCGAATGGTCCGAGGCTTTGGCGGCCTTTCTGCCGGGGCAGGGCGGGCCTGCGAACCTGGCCGTCGCCGGCGCGGCAGCGGGACTGTTCTCGACCCATGCGGCCCTGACGTCGGGTGATGCCATGGCACGGGCGGCGCTGGACGGGCTGGGGATCAAGGCGGCCGCCATGGCCGTGCCGCAGTCCGAGGATGCGCCCGTGGCGATCAAGGCGCATTGGTATGTTCAGGGCGGAAAGGGCCGGGCCTGGGTCGATCCGCAGAACGATGTCACGGTCAAGGACATCAAGCTGGCCCATCAGGAAAACTTCGCCGATGTCGAACATCTGAAACGCTATACCACCCTTGGCATGGCGACCGATCAGGGCAAGACCGGCAATGTGGTCGGTCTGGCCATCATGGCCGAACTGACCGGCAAGTCCATTCCCGAAACCGGCACCACCACATACCGCCCGCCCTATACGCCCGTCGCCATGGGTGCCTTGGCGGGCCGGGGCCGGGGGCAAGACTTCAAACCCAAACGCCTGACGCCGTCGCACAATTGGGCGGCCGAACAAGGCGCCATCTTCGTCGAGGTCGGCTATTGGCTGCGCACCCAGTGGCTGCCCCGCCCCGGTGAGACGACCTGGCGGCAATCGGTGGACCGCGAAGTGCTGCAAACCCGCAGATCGGTGGGCATCTGCGACGTGACCACGCTGGGCAAGATCGACATTCAGGGCACCGACGCGGGAGCCTTTCTGGACCGGGTCTATGCCAATACATTCTCGACCCTTGGCGTGGGCAAATGCCGCTACGGGCTGATGTTGCGCGAAGACGGCATCGTCTTTGACGACGGCACCACGGCGCGGATGGGACCGAATGAATATGTCATGACCACGACCACGGCCAATGCCGTCACCGTGTTCCGGCATCTGGAGTTTTGCCGTCAGTGCCTGTGGCCCGACATGGATGTGCAACTGATCTCGACCACCGAGGCCTGGGCGCAGTTTTCGGTCGCAGGTCCCAATGCGCGGAAATTGTTGCAAAAAGTGGTAGAACAGGACATTTCCGACGCGGCCTTCCCCTATATGGCGGCGGGCGAGATCACCGTCAAAGGCACCCGCGCGCGGCTTTTTCGCATCTCGTTCTCGGGCGAGCTGGCTTATGAGATTGCCGTGCCGACCCGATACGGCGATGCGCTGATCCGCGCCCTGACAGGGGCGGGGCAGG
>JAYSWK010000149.1:0-5264 GCA_043718085.1 Rhodobacterales bacterium | reverse complement strand
TCACCGGGCGCTTTGGCGACGATACGCTTTACGGCGGCAATCAGAACGACACGGTTTATGGTGGTGCGGATGCGGACCTCGCCTTTGGTGGAGCCGGTGTGGACGAACTTAATGGCGGCGCTGGCAACGACACGATGTTCGCTGGGGACGACGACGACGTTCTGGGTGGCGATGCCGGCAACGATCATTTGGTCGGTGAAGGTGGCAATGATGTCCTTGCCGGGGACGTTGGCAATGACCTGCTGGCGGGCAGTAGTGGCGTCGACCGACTGTTTGGCGGCGATGGCCGTGACACGCTTTTGGGCGGCACTGAGAGCGACAGCCTTGTCGGTGGCAATGCCGATGACCTGCTTCGCGGTGGTGCCGGCGACGACACGCTGAATGGTGGCATAGGCGACGACAACCTGCGCGGCGAAGCCGGAAATGACACGATCTTTGGCAGTGATGGTGCGGACTCCATTTTTGGCGGTGACGGTGGCGATTCCCTTAGTGGCGGTGTGGGTAACGACACGCTTTCTGGCGGGCGCGGCAATGACAGCATGAGGGGCGATGTCGGCGATGATGAACTGGTGGGTCAGGACGGCGATGACACCCTGTTCGGCAGCACGGACAACGACCTGCTGTACGGTGGCGTCGGCAACGACCAGCTTGACGGCGGCTCGGGCAATGATGTGCTGAACGGGGGTGACGGCAATGACCTGCTAGAGGGCGGCGCCGGAAATGACCTTGTTGTCGGCGGCCTTGGGACGGATACGGTCACATATGCTAATGCCACGGGCGCTGTTGCCGTAAAGCTTTGGATGGCCGTGGACCAGAATACCGGCAGCATGGGCTTTGACAAGCTGCTGGGTGTCGAAAACCTGGTGGGTTCCAGTTTCAATGACAGTCTGACCGGCAACATCAAGTCGAACCTCCTTTCGGGCGACGCTGGTGCAGACTCGCTGTTCGGCCTGGCTGGGGACGACGTGCTTGCAGGTGGCGACGGGGATGACTGGCTTGCCGGCGGCACTGGCAACGATACGGCGAGCTATGCCACCGCTGCAGCGGCGGTGAAGGTCAGCCTGTTCCTTGCAGCGGCGCAGAACACTTTTGGGGCCGGTGTGGACACCGTGAGGCAGATCGAAAATCTGATCGGGTCGGGGTTCAATGACACCCTGGCAGGCAATAACCATGACAACACCATTTCCGGTGAAGTGGGTGATGACTGGCTCAAAGGTGAAGCAGGCAATGACGCCCTGTCCGGCGGTGACGGTGCCGATACTTTGGTGGGCAGCGTTGGTGCCGACACGTTCGACGGCGGTGTTGGCAAAGACCTGCTCGTCAGCCTGGCGGATGGGGATACCGATATCTTTGTCTTCAATGCCAGCGACGAAAGCGGGGTCGGGATTGATCGCGACGTGATCGCGGGCTTTGAAAGCGGTATAGATCAGATCGATCTCAGCGCGATCGACGCGGACATCAACCTTGCGGGCAAGCAGGATCTGGTGTTCTCGGGAACCTCTGCGACCGGAAACTCTGTCTGGTACAGGTCTGCGGGCGCCAATCTGGTCGTGCGGGTCGATGTCGATGGCGATCACCTGGCCGATTTCGAAATCATGGTCAAGAATCTGGCCTCTCTTACGGTTGACGACTTCCTGGTTTGATCGACCTGGACTGAGGAGTGAGGGCGGGCCACTTCATGCGAAGTTGGCCCGCCCTTTCCATTTCTGGCATCCCGCCAAGCATGGCGGAAAAAGATTTCCATGCATGGCTCCCTGGGGTGATCGGGCTTTGCCCTATTGCCGACTGCGAGGGGCCAAAGGGCAAGTCCGGTCAAATGATCGCCAAGTCACCCGCCAAGCCTGCGGTCGATGTCAGTCCGACCAGAAGGATCGAGTCCCCGTTCCCGAAATCGAACAGGACGCCTTCAGAGACGACGGATGCGAAAGTCTTGACGACCTGCGTTGCGTCGGTCAGGCCACCCGTCTCCCCTCGGCCGATCGAAATTGCATCAATGCCGACCTGATAGTGCTTCACGCGGTCCGAACCTGCGGCCAGGAAAATGAACTTGTCCGCCCCGACCCCGCCGAACAGAAGATCGTCGCCGCCCCCGCCGTTGATCGTATCGGCACCCGCGCCGCCGTACACCGTATCTTGACCACCCTGGCCAAGCACCTTGTCGGCGCCGCCGACGCCGGCCATCAGGTCATTGCCATTGTACCCGATGATGACATTTGCATCGGAGGTCCCGGTCAGATCATCGGCCCCATTGGTGCCAAGGGTCCCATAATGCTCGGCAATCCAGACGTTTCGGGCATCCGCCCAATAGGCCCGCGCCTCGGCACCCTGCAGGATCGTGAAGCCTGCAGGCGGCATTGGATAATCGTCGGGCAAAGGCGTGTCCGAAAGGTTGAGGAAATAGTTGTTTGAGGAGGAAACGACGCTGTCCCATGCGATTGCCAGCCGATCCGTACCATGGTGGTTCACATCCTCGATCGCAAACACACAATCATGGAGGCTGAGACCCGGGCTCTTGCCTTCCTCGACCTTGAAGATCGACTGATGGGTCACTTCGCCTTGATAAAGATAGGACTCCATACGGATCAAGACGTTGTCCATCGTCACCAGGTTGCCGGTTTGGTCGCCTGTGTCCGAATCGGCAAGGCTAATACCGACGAAAACCCCGTCGAACAAGCTGTTGCTGACTGTGCCGCTCATCCCGTTGTCGTTCTCGATCCCGTCATCCCGAACGTCGGATAGCCAGACATTGTCGACGGTGAAAACGTCCGATGCGCTGCCTGAGAAACGAATGGCGTCCCATGCCCGTGACACCGTCCAATCCTGGATCAGAATATTTTGTACATCCCGAGTATACACGGCCGCTGAATTTACATAGGCATCCTGCCAGTCGAGTGTCAGTGACACTTCGCCGTGGATCGTCCCCCCTGTCAGGATCACACTTCCGCTGTCGCGAACCGAGACGGGATAAAGGTTGAGCTGGGCCCCGATGTTTGCCAGATTCCATTCAGCGTGGGAAGCATCGATCTCGGTATTGGTTATCCCGTCGATCTTCCACGGTTCGTAGTTATAGTCACCCGAAAGCGTGATTACTTGCGTCATCTGAGTGTCCTGTCTTGTTGCCTGAACGGGAACTTCTTGCTGTTGTTGAATGGCCCCGAGAGTGAAAGCCGTAGACGAATCTCCTCAGAAAAAAAGCCCAGAATGCGGCGGATCTTTGACGGGGGGCTTTGCTGGCGATTTGCCGCTGAACGAAAGCCGAGCATTCGGCGGGATGCCGCCAAATGCCAATTTGAGCCAAACCTATGAAGATTTGGTAAGCTCACTCAACTTCTTGTGGTAAGCGAATATGCGGCCGCTAGATCATGGGTTGCATGAATATGAACGCGGCAAATGCCAAAACCAACCCTGCTGCAAGAAGGGCAATTTTTGGGCCGAATCGCCCTTTTGACGCTGTCGTCCTACCCGTGCCCGCATCGCCATAGAGGTCCTGAGGCAAGAGATGGGGAAATGGGTCCAATATTGTTCGCCGGGAAATTTGCGATCTTGCCTGGGTGACGCCCATATGCGGCGACTGCATCAAGCTGCGCGTCGCAAACGACAGAAAGGTGAATACCCAGAAAAACGGGCTGGTTGACGGGCCGAAGGAATCGCTGGACATGTTTGCCGCGACATAGCTCAGACTGCTGAGCGACAGGCCAAGGCAAAGCAGCCGGGCTTCGGGTGCCCCGCTGTCCGATCGAAGTGCCTTAAGGATCGACATAAGGCAGATGATCGACACGGTGCCGATCATGACAGCCATGACCATCGCCCCTGGTGCGCCAAGCGTGCGCATGTAGTCCAGCAGGACGTTGTGGCTGTGAGAGACGTCGGCATCTCGGTAGAAAATGTCGATACGTTGCCCGGCCCCTTGGCCAAGGATCGGGTCGGCAAGGAATTGATCAATGCTATAGACCCAAAGGAAACTGCGCGTCAGCAGCGAGTCGACCTCGCCACCACCTGAGAAGAACGCCAGCATGATGTCCAGCGCACGGGGGTTGATCTGTCGGATCACCACAAACCCAAGCCCCGCGAAGGCCACGCTGCCCAGGACGGAAAGCGCGAGCATCAAGTAGCGACGCAGGCCACTGTAAAAGATCCATGCGTGGCCACACAACACCGCAAGCAGCGTACCCCAGGCCAAAAGAAAGTTCGTCTTGGATCCCGAGGCGACGAGGCCAAGCAACATCAAAACCAGACAGGCAATTCTGAATCGCCGCCGTTCGGGTGCGCCCAAAAGCAGGGCCATGACGGCAGGAACCGTAGTGGAAATTGCCATGCCGAACTGGTTTGGATTCTTGAAGAAGCCCGCAGCCCGGTCTGTGCCCCTGAAGATGATGTCACGCAAGAATCCGATTTCATAGCCAAGCAGGCTTACCGCAGAGGTCACGGCCAGTCCCGCCGCAAGCACGTCCACGAACAGCACAGTCCGTGGCCGCGTGACGGTGCTGCGGACCATGAAATAGATAGCAAAGGCTGCAATCAAAGTTGCGATATAACGGCTGGCGCGTTCCGGGGCGGTCGCCCCGAATGTCGAAAGCAGCGACCAGAATATCAGAAAGCCGGCGCAGGTCAGAACAACGGCAGTGGCGCGGGACGTGATTTCATCAAATGGCGAGGCGCGGGCCCTGGCTGCCTCGTACCAGACTGGCATTGATATCAGCATGGTCAACAATGCGAGCGACGCGCCCTCCAGCACATTAACGAGGCCGGGGACGGGCAGGGCAACCAGAAAGACAATTGCAAGCACAACGGGCAGCCGCACCAAGGCGGCCATCTTTGCCTCGTCTGGGGTCGGTGCGGCGTCGAGACGAGATGGCAAACTTGAACCTGAAGCCCGTCCTACCCAAGGCGTCTTAGGCCTTTTCTTGCTCATGGCGGTTCCATTCTCGCAGCGAAGCAAAGCCGATGCCGATCAGCGCGGCCAGGGTCACGGCAATGGCTAGCCACACCTTTATGTTCGGTGAGCTTGGGGCGGTTGGCTTTAGCGCGTCACCAATTATGCGCAGATCCGCACGATTCTGGCGTTCGCGGCCAGCTCCTTCAAGCAGACCAAGGTAGTCCTGATATTGGGAGTCGTAGAAGATCTTCTTTTGGCGGACATCCTCAAGCTCGGACCAGCTGCTACTTGCCAGATACTCGCCCAGTCTCTCGATCTGACTGGCGATACTGTCATGCTCGGCGTTCGCCATGGCCCGCTCGACTTCGATTCCCCTGGCCTCGAACCC
>JAYSWK010000148.1:0-2094 GCA_043718085.1 Rhodobacterales bacterium | reverse complement strand
GGCCCAGGGCCTGACCGACATCCTGATCAACACCGGTGAATTCCGCGCGCTGGGCCAGATGCCGGGCGGCGCAGGCTGGCCCGTCAGGCTGGCCAGCGGTGGGCAGGTGGCGCTGACGGCGCGCGCATTGGCCACGTCCGCGCCATTGGGAACAGCCTTCGATGCCGCCGGGCTTGTCGGCCATATCCTGCACCCCGTCACCGGGCTTCCCGCCCCCGCCACATGGCAGTCTGTTTCGGTCAGCGCCCCCCAGGCGGCTTTGGCTGATGCGCTGTCCACCGCCGCCTGCCTGATGCCGGACCGCGCGACACTGACGCGTGCCTTGCAGGCCTTTCCCACCACCCGGATCGAGGCGCTGGCCTGATCCGATCCGACCCTACCCCAAGCAACCGCGCAACGAAATGGAGACCCCGATGAAGACCCTGATCCTGATTGCGACAATGACCGCACTGGCCACGCCCGCGTTGGCCGAGGGCGATGCCACGGCTGGCGCCGATCTTTTCAAACGCTGCAAGGCCTGCCATTCCATCGTGGCGCTGGATGGCACCGCAATCCAGAAAGGCGGCAAGACCGGGCCGAACCTGTTTGGCATCATTGGCCGCGCCGTCGCGAGTGTTGCAGATTTCAAATACGGCGATTCAATTGTGGCTGCCGGGGCAAAGGGCCTGATCTGGGACGAGGCGATGCTGGCCGCCTATGTCACCGACCCAACCGCCTGGCTGAAAGAACAGACCGGTGATGACAAGGCCGTGGCCAAGATGACGTTCAAGATGGCCACAGGCGGCGCAGATATCGCGGCCTATCTGGCGTCGATCAAGTAAGGCGCGGACGCCGTGGCCCGGCCTGGTGCCCGCCATCTCGGCGTGGCCGGGCCGGACCGCCGTTGTCGGGCAAGAAAACATGACCCGCTCAGGGGCGCGGGTGTTTGTCCCAGTCCTTGGTCAGTATCCGGCTGGCGTCGCCCGTCGGGTCGTCGAACTGGCGTGTTCGGATTGCCCAGAAGAACGCCGCCAGACCCAGCCCCCCTAGGATCAGGGACGCCGGGATCAATATGGCCAGAATTTGCATGGTTATTTCAGCCTCAATGCGTTCAGGGAAACGGTGATCGACGACAGCGACATCGCCAGGGCAGCGGCCAAGGGTGTTGCCGAACCCATCAGGGCCAAAGGCACGGCTATCACGTTATAACCGGCCGAAATTGCGAAATTCTCGATCATGCGACGGCTGGCCTGACGCGAGATCCGTGCCGCATCGCCAATTGCGGACATGTCACGACCCAAAAGCACGATGTCGGACGCCACCCGCGCGGCATCCAGCGCCTGCGCTGGCGAGATCGAGACATCTGCCCCGGCAAGGGCAGCCGTGTCGTTAAGTCCGTCCCCGACCATCAGAACCTTGTGGCCGGCCTGTGACAGCGCACGCACCAGTGCCGCCTTTTCGGCGGGCAGGGCTCCTGCGATCCAGTCGTCGATACCCAGAAGTTGCGCCATGGCGGATACCGCTGCGGCACTGTCGCCAGAGACCATCCTGATCGCCTTGCCTTGCACTTTCAACGCGGCAATCGCCGCTTTGGCACCGGGACGCAATTGGTCGGTGAATGTCACGGCACGTGTCGTTCCGTCGAAGCACAGATAGGTGGCGGTCATCGCAACCGGCTTAGCCCCGACCCAATCCGCCCGCCCCAGCCGCACCACCTGACCGTCCAGCCGGCCCTCGACCCCGTAGCCCGGCACTTCGCGCAGATCGGTGACCTTGGCCGCCGTCACATCCAGCCGCGCCAAAGCAGCCGCCAGGGGATGCGACGATGCCCGGGCCAGGGCAACTGCCACGGCCAGATCGGCCGCGGGCAGGGCCGCCAGTTCCACCGGCTCGGGTGTGCCCATGGTCAGCGTGCCCGTCTTGTCAAAGACCACGGTGTCAACCTCGGCCAACCGCTCCAGCGCCGTGCCGTTCTTGATCAGCACGCCACGGCGAAACAGCTTGCCGCTGGCCGCCGTCACCACCGCAGGCACCGCCAGCCCAAGGGCACAGGGGCAGGTGATGATCAGCACCGCCGCCGAGATATTGATGGAATAGCGGATGTCGCCGCCGGTT
>JAYSWK010000147.1:0-2094 GCA_043718085.1 Rhodobacterales bacterium | reverse complement strand
AGGCGACGGGCAAGCGGGTGGCCGTGGTCGGGGCGGGGCCTGCGGGCCTGTCGGCCGCGCACCGACTGGCGCTGCATGGCCATGATGTCACGGTCCATGAACGCCGGACCCGCGCCGGGGGGCTGAATGAATATGGCATCGCCGCCTACAAGGCCGCTGGCGATTTCGCCGCACGCGAGGTCGCCTGGCTGTTGAAGATCGGCGGCATCACCATCAAGGCGGGCGAACTGGGCCGTGATGTCACCTTGGCGGGACTTGAGGAAGATTTCGACGCGGTGTTCCTGGGGATCGGCCTGGGCGGCGTCAACGGGCTGAACATTTCCGGCGCGGACGGGGCCCAGGTCCGCAATGCCGTGGATTTCATTGCCGAATTGCGCCAGGCGGGGGACAAATCCTCCCTCCCCGTCGGGCGTGATGTGGTGGTCATCGGCGGCGGCATGACCGCCGTCGATGCCGCCGTCCAATCCAAATTGCTGGGCGCCCAGAATGTCACGATGGTCTACCGTCGCGGCAAGGACAAGATGAGCGCCAGCCTTTACGAGCAGGAACATGCGACCAGCGTCGGGGTGAAGATCATCTACGGTGCCGCGCCGCAGAAGATCACCGCGCAGGGCGTTGAATTCGCTTACGAAACTGGCGAAAGCTTTACCCTTCCGGCCGATCAGGTATTCAAGGCGATCGGCCAGACTTTGGCCGGCGCGCCTATTGCGCTGGACGGCAACAAACTGGTGCGGCGCGCCGGCCGTGTCTGGGCTGGCGGCGACTGCGCGGCCGGGGGCGAGGATCTGACCGTCACCGCCGTCGCCCAAGGCCGCGACGCTGCGGAAGAAATCCACACGATGTTGAAGGGGCTTTAGATCATGGCAAACCTCGCTTCGAACTTCATCGGCATCAAATCCCCCAATCCGTTCTGGCTGGCCTCGGCCCCGCCGACCGACAAGGCCTATAATGTCGAGCGTGCGTACGAGGCGGGCTGGGGCGGCGTGGTGTGGAAAACATTGGGCTCGGAAGGCCCGCCCGTCGTCAACGTCTCGGGCCCTCGCTATGGCGCGATCTTTGGCGCGGACCGCAGGCTTTTGGGGCTGAACAACATCGAACTGATCACGGACCGCCCCCTGCAGGTGAACCTGGACGAGATCAAGGCGGTCAAGCGCAAGTGGCGCGACCGGGCGCTGATCATCTCGCTCATGGTGCCGTGCGACGAAGACAGCTGGAAAGACATTCTGGCCCGGATCGCGGATACCGAGGCTGACGGGGTGGAGCTGAACTTCGGCTGCCCGCATGGCATGGCCGAACGCGGCATGGGGTCCGCCGTGGGGCAGGTGCCGGAATATATCGAGATGGTCACGCGCTGGGTCAAGAAGCATTCGCGCATGCCCTGCATCGTCAAGCTGACCCCGAACATCACCAATGTCCTGCGCCCGGCCGAGGCCGCCAAGGTTGGCGGTGCCGATGCCGTGTCGCTGATCAACACGATCAACTCGATCACCTCGGTCAATCTGGACAGCTTCTCGCCCGAGCCGATGATCGACGGCAAGGGCACCCATGGCGGCTATTGCGGCCCGGCGGTCAAGCCCATCGCGCTGAACATGGTGGCCGAGATTGCCCGCAGCCGTGAGACGGCGGGCATCCCGATCAGCGGCATCGGCGGCATCACCACCTGGCGCGATGCGGCGGAATTCATGGCTTTGGGCGCGGGCAATGTGCAGGTCTGCACAGCGGCCATGACCTATGGCTTCAAGATCGTGCAGGAAATGATCTCTGGCCTGTCGCAATATCTGGATGAAAAGGACATCAGCCTGTCGGATCTGGTGGGCCGTGCCACGCCCAATGTCACCGATTGGCAATTCCTGAACCTGAACTATGTGACCAAGGCCCGCATCGATCCGGATGCCTGCATCAGTTGCGGGCGCTGCTTTGCGGCCTGCGAGGATACCAGCCACCAGGCCATCGCCATGTCGGCCGACCGCAAGTTCACCGTCATGGATGACGAATGCGTCGCCTGCAACCTGTGCGTCAACGTCTGCCCGGTCGAGGATTGCATCACCATGGTGGAATTGTCCAAAGGTACGCTGGACGAACGGACCGGGCGCA
>JAYSWK010000146.1:0-5279 GCA_043718085.1 Rhodobacterales bacterium | reverse complement strand
TTGGACAAAGCCACATTGCGCAGCGTTACCGTGGGCGCGCGGCTTGCCGCCGTGTCATTGAACTGGAACGACAGCCGCATCACCGCCGACGTGCCCAGCGTGGTGACCGACGCCCCGTCAACCGCCGCGAATTCGATCACATAGGTCTTGAAAGCCGTGGTCGCATCCAGCTTGGCATCCGTGCCGCTCAGCACCTGCTTGACCACAGTGGCAGGCACCCCGCCCCCGCTGTTGATCAGGCTCGCCGTGATCTGCTCCAACACCCGCCCCGCCGCGGCGGCCTTCATCTCGAAACTCAGCCGCAGGGTTTGGCCCAGCCATTCCACCGGAAAGGCCACGTCCTGATCCCAGCTTTGCCCGGTGCCCGCCGTGCCGACCGTGATGCGCGCATCATATTGGCCGATCGACCCATAGGCATCCTGCACCCGGTCCGCCGTGGCCGATCCGGTCGTACCGCGCAGCGTCCATTTGTTGGCCACTTCCGTGGCACCGCTGGTCACCGTCGCCGTGGTCGTCAGCCATTTGTCATAGGCGCCGTTCAACAGGTAGTTGTCGTAAGGCACCAGATTTCCGCCCCGGTCGGCAAAACGCTTGATCTGGATCGTGCCCGAATAGCTTGCCTCGGGATATTCGAAATGGGGCTTGTCCGCCGCCTGCGCGGTATAGACCCCCCACAGGTAATCCTCGACCTCCACCAACCAGTTCTGGTCGGTATAGGACGTGTCGCGCTTGAACACGTTGAAACCCGGGCAGTTGCGCACGCCCGTCCGCCCCACCGGATAGCTGGGGTAAATCGTGTTGCTGGGCGTGGCCAGACCCTTGAGATGCAGTTTGCCGATCTTCAGGCTTGATGTCGTGCTGATTGTGGTCAAGGGCGAGGGCACCGCCGTCGACTGGTAAGCCGCCCGCGCCAGCCGCACCACCGCCGTGTTGTCGTTGCTCATCCTGGTGTTCAGCACATTCAGCGACTGAATGGTGACCGAGGCGCTGTCCAGACCGACATAGCCAAAGTTGTTGGTCGTGACATCCACACCTTCGATATGCAGGCTGTTGATCACCAGACCCTGCAATCCCTCCAACCGCACCGGATAGGATTTGTAGGCCCCGTGTTCGACGTTCAACTGGCCAATGAACCCGCCCGCCCCCTGCCCGGTCAGGCAAAAGCCGCCATCCGGCGCATAGGTCGCACCGCCGTTGATATACAGGTTCAGCCAGACCGACCCGGTGCGCGACGTGCCGCGAATGTCGACCCCGCGGTAGCTGTGCGCCACGATCTCCAACGTGCCATAGGTGACGCTGAATTCGCCGGTGCCATAGTCACTGATCGCGGTGCCGACATTGTCAAAGACCACCTCGTCAATGACCGATCCGCGCTGCAAGGTCAGGGACAGCCCTCGCGTATCCAGACCGACGCGCTGATCCTGCGTCTCGGTCCCGGTCAAGGTGTCATAGGCGATCTGGATGCCGCGGATGGTCGATGACCGGCCTGGCGCAATGATCGCCTGCCCCACCGGGATCGAACCCGACAGGCCAAGGATCTTGGTCCGCAACGTGCCCCGGTCGTTGTTGCCGATCAGCGTGGCATTGTCCCAAGCCAGGGTCGACCCGACCGCATAGGTGCCCCCCGACATATAGACCGTGGCCGAATAGCTTAGCGCCGCGCTGATGGCGCTGACCATGTTGGTCGTGCCCGGACTGGTGTTTTGCGCCCAGTGGTCGGGATAGGCATAACCCAAGGGGATCCAGCCCGGCAGATCGCTGATCGCCGTTCCGCTGCCGATAAAGCGATAGGAATAACCCGCCGCATCGATGATTGCACCCACCGCCGGGGTCTTGCCGCTGGCCCAGCTGACAAAAGCCGTCCGGGTGGAAAAGCCCGCGTAATCCTGCACCGTGCCGCCACCTGACATGGCGACGCTGGCGGCAGGCAAGGTGCCGGTGATCGTGTTGGCGCTCAGGCTGATCGTCTTGTTGGTCAGGGTCTGCGCTGCCGTATCCAGCACCATCGTGCCGCTGGCATTGGGGGCCGTGACGGTGCGCGTCGTGCCCGTGCTGATCCCCGAAAGCTGGAACTTGGCCTGCTTGGTGGCATCGCCGTCATCCTGCAGCGTGAACGCCGCGTCCGAGAATGTGGACCCGCCACCCCCGCCGATCACATCGACCGAGGTGCCCCCCTGTCTGGCACGCAGTTTGCCCGCCGTGCCGTCATACCACAATTCGCCGTCAACCGGGCTTGCCAGATCCCCCGCCCCCGGTGTCAGGCGCAGGCCCTTTTGCACCTTGGTGCGGCCCGTGGTGCGGTCAAAGGCCACGGCTTCGGTGAAGGTCGAGCCGTCCGGGCTGACCTTGATCGCGAAATCGTCGCCACCCGCCGTGCCCATCTCGGCCCGGCCCGAAAAGCCGGTCTGAAACAAAAGGCTCGTGGTGTCGCTGGCCGAGGCCTTGTTGATCTTGATCTGATGACCATTGCCGGCATGGTTGAACAGCGACGCGGGTGATGACACGCTCAGCCGGTTCGTGGCATCCGGCGTGGCCGAGACGCCCAGCTGCGCAAAGATCGCCGGGTTTTCCGCATCCGATGACCAGATTGCACCGTCATAGACAACGGGCGTCGTCTCGGCTTCGACATAGGCCGTCCAGCCCTGCTTGGGCGGGTAGAACTCCCAGGCGATTCCACTGAAATTGGCGACCTGACCGATATGTCCGGCCCAGGCGCCACCGGCGCTGGCGGCGACGATATAGCTGTCCCCATTGGCCGGCGTCGGCGGCGGCACAGCCACCGTCCGGCTTATGACAACCATCTGGACGATCAGATCAAGGATCTTCAACGCCTCGTTATGGGTCACATGTTTTTGTGCCTGCGAGGGCTGGATCAGGGGCAGCGACTGGATTGTCGTTGTGTCGGGCATGGATACCTCCGCGGGAACGCCTTGGCCCGGAAGCTAGGTAAACAATCCTTAAACCCCGTAACCCATGCGCGCGCCGCCATGCCACCCCAGGCAACACCCGTCACCCCGTCACCCCAGCGCCAGCGCCGCCGCAATGGCCCACATCGTTGCCCCCACCACGACCTCCAACACCACCCAAGCCCGCGAATTGGCAAACAAAGGCGCCAGGAACCGCGCCCCAAAGCCCAGGCTGGCAAAGAAGGTCAGCGACGACAACGCCGCGCCCATGCCAAAAGCCCATTCCTGCGGCGCGTGCTGGGTCGAGATCGACCCCAGCAGCACCATCGTATCCAGATAGACATGCGGATTGGCCCAAGCCAGCAGCAGCGCCGTCGCCACCACACGTCCCAGCGGCACCGCCCCGCCCTCGGCCGGCTTCAAAGCCTCACCGCCCCGCAGCGCCGCTTGAAACCGCAAGGCCCCATAGACCACCAGAAACGCCACCCCCAGCCAGCGCATCGCCAGGGTGATCCAGGGCAGGGCCGTGGTGACCAGGCCAAACCCCGCCACGCCCGCCATGATCAACACCGCATCCGAGATAGCGCAAACCGCCACCACGGCCCCCACATGTTCCCGTCGGATGCCCTGGCGCAGCACAAAGGCGTTCTGCGCCCCGATCGCCAGGATCAGGCTCAACCCCGTCGCAAACCCCGTGATCGCCGCTTCCATCCCGCCGCCGCCTCCACCGTTTCGCCTTGACCTAGCGCGGCCAACGGCCTTACTCAAATTAATCCATTTCAGTTTGGCTTAGAGGTGCTTATGTTCGATCCCGCCCAGCTTGCCGCCCTCGCCGCCGTCCACCGCCGTGGCAGCTTCGACCTTGCCGCCGCTGACCTGCATGTGACCCCCTCGGCCATCTCGCAGCGCATCAAGGCACTGGAGGAGGCAGCCGGTGCCCGTCTCATCCGGCGCGGACAGCCCAGCACCGCCACCAAAATCGGCCACCGTCTCGTGCGCCACCACGAGGAGGTGACGCTTTTGAACCGCGCCCTCGCCGCCGATCTGCACACCCCGAACGCCCCCGCCGTCTTGCGCATCGCCATCAATGCCGACAGCCTCGCCACCTGGGTCATGCCCGCCCTCGTTGCCGTGCCGGATTTTCTTTACGACGTGGTGATCCACGACGAAGACGCCGCCCCCGAGCTTCTGCGCCGGGGCGAGGTCGCCGGCGCCATCACCTCGCATCCCGGCCCGCTGCAAGGCTGCGACACGGTGGCGCTGGGGGCCCTGCGCTTTCGCCCCGCCGCCAGCCCCGCCTTTGTCGCCCGCTGGTTTGCCTCCGGCGTCACGGCCCGGGCCCTGGCCCTGGCTCCGGCGCTGCGCTTCAACGACAAGGACCTGTTGCAAGCCCGCTGGGCCGCCCGCTTTGGCCATTCAGGCACCCTGCCAAGCCACCGTCTGGCCTCGACCCATGGCTTTGTCGATGCCTGCCTGGCGGGGTTGGGTTGGGGGATGAATGTCGAAGGGCTGGTCGCAGGCCATATCGCACGGGGCGCGCTGATCGACCTCAGCCCGGACGCGCCCCTGACGGTCGCCCTTTACTGGCAGTTCAACCGCCTGACCGCCCGCGCCATCGCCCCCCTGACCCAGGCCCTGCAGGATGCCGCCCGCACCCTCTTATGACCCGGCAAGCCGCCGCATGGCCGCCATGGCCTCGTCCGCCCGCGCCGCCTGCACCAGGAAATGGTCATGGTGATAGCCCGCGATCACGTTGGCGCTGATGCCGACCTCGGTCAGCGCGCCCGCAATCGCCGCCGTCAGCCCGACCGCCGCAAGGTCCGACACCACGGTCAACGAGATGCGCGCCCATCCCCCCAGAAAGTCCACCCCGGCCGCCACCAGTTGCGCCTCGGGCGCCACGACCGTAAGTCCCTCGGCCTCGGCCACCATGGCAAAGGGCACGACGCCGTCCGGCAAGGGCAGCGCCGGGTCAAGACAGGCATAGCCGTAAGGCTGCCCATGCAATTCGGGCTGCAACCCGGCCAGCAAAGCCCGCAAATCGCTGATCGCCATGCCGACACCCCTCCCCCGTGACACTTGTCCCGATATTCGCACCAACATCGACAGGCAAGTCAACCCCGCCCCTCGGACCCCGAACTCCGGCAAGCGACCCATCAGGCGCGGATCGCCTCGCCAATTCCACCTCGGAACAAATACTCAACCCAACGCAGTCCAGCAGACCACCCAAGGCCCGGTCAGAATCTGATCCGCTCGGGAAAGTCAAAGACCATGTCGGCCCGTGGCCCGCCCTTGGGCGCCATGGCGAAACAGCGTTCGCGCAGCGCCGTCACCATGTCGGGTGCCGAAAGCTCGGCCACAAAGACCGGATCG
>JAYSWK010000145.1:0-2098 GCA_043718085.1 Rhodobacterales bacterium | reverse complement strand
GCGAAAGTGCTGCCGACGCGGCTGACCCTGTTGCCCTTGGTGCTGGGCGGGGAAAACAGCCTGCGCCACAACAAGGTGAACTTCATCAGCCTGACGCCCGGCACAACCTTTGATCTGAAATCCTCGGGCGGCTGGGCACGCGAGCGGGCGCTGATCCTGCGGCTGCTGGATGGGCGCTTGGCCCACCCCAAAGGCGCGGTCCGGCTGTTTCAGGGCTGGTCGGGCGAAACCGGCTGGGAGGGGGAGCGTGCGCGGGTCGCGACCGTGCCCGTGGACCGCGAAATTGCGGACCGGTTTCAGGATGCCGTAACGGCAAGCCCCGGCCTGATCACCCGGATTGATGATCTCTGTGCCGAGGTCGCGCGCCATCGGCAGGTCGACGGCAACCTGCGCCACGCCTGCACCGCCCTGATCGGCGAATTGCGCGGAATTCTGGCGCAAGCCTCGGTTCAATCATTGGAACCTGATCTGATCATCCTCGACGAATTCCAGCGCTTTCACGATCTTCTGCACGGCGACAGCGAGGCGGCCGATCTGGCGCGGCAGTTGTTCAATCATACTGACGGCATGGGGAACAGCGCCAAGACTTTGCTGCTGTCAGCAACACCCTACCGCATGCTGACACTTGCGGGCGACGCACCGGAAGAGGGCGATCACCACCGCGATTTCCTCGACGTCCTGGAATTCCTCTTCGGTGCTGAAGAGGGCAAGCGCCGCCGCGACGAGATCGCCGTCGAGATGCGCCGCTTTCGCCAAGCGATGCAGGCGCTGCCAGCAGGATTCGAGAACGCCAGAACCATCCGGCACGGGATCGAGGGGCAGTTGCGCCGGATCATCGCGCGCACGGAGCGCGTGTCAGAGACGGCAGACCGCGACGCCATGATCCGGGAGGTGCGTCATGAGCTGGACCTGACCGCGGGCGACCTGATCGAGGCGCGCGCCATCGCTGCGGTGGCCGCCGCGGCCGGGGCACCGGGCACCGTGGAATACTGGAAATCCTCGCCGTGGCTTTTGAACCTGATGCGCGGCTACAAGCTGGCCGACCTCTTGAAGGAGCAGGCCAAGGCGCCCTCGCCCGCCCTGCGCGCCTCCATGAAGGCGGCGATCCCTCTGCAGATTGATCCGCAGGCGGTCGAACAGTACGCCGCGTTAAGCCCAGCCAACGGCCGGATGCGCAAGCTGGCAGAATTGGCATTTGCCGAAGGCATGGCGCGCCGCCTGTGGGTCGCGCCGTCAATGCCTTACTTCGGAACCCACCAGCCAGTCAGCAAGATGCTGATCTTTTCAGAATGGACGATGGTCCCCGATGCGATCGCCGGGTTCTTGTCCTATGAGGCAGAGCGGCAGATGGGGATGGGCAAGGGCCACGGCTATACCGATCCGCCGACCACACGCCCCTTGCAGTTCCGCCGCGCCCAAGGCCGACTTGCAGGCTTGCGTGCGCTGCAACTGGTGATCCCCTCGCCCCGTCTGGCGGCGCTGGCCGATCCGCTGGCCTTGCTGCGCGAGGATGGCCCCTTTCCCGACCTCGATGCTCTGCGTCGCGCCGCCGCGAAGAGATTGCGCCCGCTTGCCCAAAACCTGACAGACCGCAGCACCGAAGCCGCGGAAGGCGGTTGGGACTGGAGCAGCGCTGCCGCCCTCGATATCGCGAACTCGGGCTTTGCGGATTGGCTGGGCAGCCCCACCCTGCGGCAGGAGGGTGACGAGGAGGCCTGGCCCGATCATCTGGCCGAACTCGCTCACGCAGCCAAACGGCCGATCGGCCGCGCAGACACAGAGCAAGTCCTTGCGCATCTTGTCGACGTGGCGCTGGGCAGCCCGGCAACCTGCGCGCTACGCGCATTATCGCGCATCGCACCCGGTCTTTCGTTGGACGATCCCGCACTTCTTTCCGCAGCCACGCATGTCGGCATGGCGTTCCGGACGCTGTTCAACCAGCCGGAGACGCAGGCGCTTCTGCGCGCCGAAGGCGATGTCTACTGGCGGGCCGTTCTGCGTCATGCGGCTGAGCATGACCTGCAGTCTGTCCTGGACGAATACACCCATGTGCTGTTCGAGGCGGAAGGACAGGTTGGCCATGCGCCCGTCTCTGCCG
>JAYSWK010000144.1:0-2100 GCA_043718085.1 Rhodobacterales bacterium | reverse complement strand
GGCCCAGGTGGTGCCTGCGGCCAGCAGCAGGAAGAAGACGTAATGGCCAAGGCCGCGCCAAAATCTGGCCCAGCGGTTTTTGGGGGTAGGGGGCGAAGGGTTCTTGGAAGAAAACGACATGGAGCGGGCCTTCGAGGATGGCCGCCGGGCGCGTGTGCCCGGCGGCGGGTCGCGTTACTTGTTGGAACTGACTTCCATCAATAGCCGTTCGGGGCGGGCCTCATCCAGCTTGTTGTGCAGGCGCTGTTCGATCATCGCCTGCCCGAGGCGGTGATGATGCCCGATTGGCACCGGGCCGAGCATGAGGTGGTGATCGAACAGATCGTTGCGCCCTTGGCGCTTTTGCGGCCCGATCTGGACGAGGCGGCGCGGCTGTTGCGGGCCAGGACCATGTTTGCAGCGGTGCATGGGGTGGTGCATCTGGCCGTGCAGGGGCGCTTTGCCGGCGCGCCCAGGGAACATCTGAAGCCCGAGGTTGAGGCATTGGTTGCGGCACTTGTGCGGGGTGCGCAGCAGGTGATCTGAGGCGGCGTCAGCCGCAGTTTGTGCCCGCCCTTGGGGCTTTGGACGTGAATTTCGCAACAAATCAGGCTTTTCTTTCGCAAATGGCTTGTATTTTGGTGTCAAAAGCGGCATGTGCTTGGGGCGCAATACGTATCACTCGATTCTTCTGTCTCCTTTGGGCTTCAGTTCTCGATCATGATGTGACTGAGCCGGGCCATCGCATTCAGCGGATGGCGTCTAAAAGGAGTACTCACGATGGCCAATGGCACCGTGAAATGGTTCAACGCAACCAAGGGTTTCGGCTTCATCGCTCCGGCGAATGGCGGCAAGGACGTGTTCGTTCACGTTTCGGCTATGGAACGCGCTGGCATCCAGCGTCTGGACGACGGTCAGGCTGTGACCTTTGATATCGAATCTGGCCGTGACGGTCGTGAATCGGCGATCAACCTCGCGCTGGCCTGATTTTTCAGACCTGAGCCAGAGTTTCGGAACGGGGAGGGCGCAAGCCTTCCCCGTTTTCGTTTGGGGCGTTACTTTTTCTTCACGAACTCGGTCAGGATGACGATGCGCTGACCTTCGACGCGGCCTTCGATATGGGCTGCATTGTCGGCAACCAGGCTGATGCCGCGCACCGCTGTGCCGCGCTTGGCGGTGAAGCCCGCGCCTTTGACGGGCAAGTCCTTGATCAGGACAACAGTGTCGCCCTGTGTCAGAACGGCGCCATTGCTGTCGCGGTGGGTGAGGGCCGCGGGTTGGTTGGCCCAGGCTTCGGCCTTTGCCGAAAGCTGCATTGCATCACGCGCCTCGGTCGCCCAGACTTGGCCCAGATGGCCCAGTCTGCGCCAAACGGCCACCTGGACCGCAGGCTCCTGCGACCAGGCCGCCCCTTCAAGGCAGCGCCAGTGGGCAGATGACGCATCCTCGTCTGTGCAGGTCGGGCAAAGCAGGATGGCGCAGGCTTCAGGAGCGACATCCGCAGGGCTGAGGTCATCGGCGCTGCCACAGAATTCACAGAGGCCGCCGGAGCGGGCGATGAGGTCGGCGAGGGTCATGCATAATCCTTTCGGGGTGCGGTGGCCCTATCCCGAAGCTGGTGGGGATGCAAATGCGCCGTCAGGCGGTGATGACGGTGAAGGGCGAAGGGAACCAATGCTCCTCAAGGTTTTTGGTGGTGCCGATCCGGTCGATCACCGCGAATAGGCCGGGGCCGGAGAGCGGAGTGAGCACACCGTGCCAGACATTGCGGTGGATGTTTACCCCCTGCGCGCCGCTGGTAACGAAGGCGAGGGGCTGGCCGGGTTTACCGCCCTCGTCCGGTGCTGCGACGACGAGGAACGGGTCATCGGTCATCGAGATGAAGGCCTGGCTGCCTTCGGGGTGGCGTTCGACCAGTTCCAGCCGGTAGGGCAGCGAAAAACTTTCGGACTTGAAAATCGAGATGCCGACGCGGGCATCGGCGAAATCGAGCTTTGCCCGGTCATGGAAACGGCCGCATTTGCCGGCGTTGATCAGCCGGTCGGGTTGGCCCGAGACTTCGAGAACCTCGCCAAAGGGGGCGAAGGCGTCGGCGGTGAGGGGGTGTATGAGGATGGTTTG
>JAYSWK010000143.1:0-2100 GCA_043718085.1 Rhodobacterales bacterium | reverse complement strand
TCTCCTGCACAAAAGCCGAAAGGAAAACCGGCGCAGAAATCGTCATCGCCGGTTTTGTGTTTAATCAGCAGGTTGGGCCTAACGAAAGTCGGGGGGAGATGCCTCGGAGGTCAGGGCCGCCAATGCCTGAGCCAGAGATAGTGTTTCGGTTTTCGTTTCGCCAAGGCGGCGAATTGAAACACTTCTCTCTTCGACTTCCTTCATACCGATCGCCAATATCACGGGAACCTTACCCATTGAATGCTCGCGGACCTTATAGTTGATCTTCTCATTGCGGGTATCCGCCTCGGCGCGGATGCCTTTGCCGCGCAGGGCCGCGACAACCTCGTTTACATAATCATCCGCATCCGACACGATCGAAGCGACTGCGACCTGACGCGGGGCGAGCCAGAACGGCAGCTTGCCCGCGTAGTTTTCGATCAAGATGCCGATGAAGCGTTCGAACGACCCCAAAATCGCGCGATGCAGCATGTAGGGCTGGTGCCGGGCGCCGTCTTCGCCGACAAACTCTGCGCCAAGCCGCGTTGGCAGGTTCGGGTCCACCTGAAAGGTGCCGCATTGCCATTTGCGGCCGATGGCGTCGGTCAGCTTGAAGTCGAGCTTTGGCCCGTAGAAAGCCCCTTCGCCGGGGTCGACCTCATAGGGTACGCCAGCGCCCTTGATCGCGGCTTCCAGCATGCCCTCGACCTTGTCCCAAGTCGCGTCCGACCCGATCCGCACGTCCGGCCGGGTGGAGAATTTGATCTCGAACCCGTCAAAGCCGAGGTCTTTGTAAACGCTGGACAGCAGCCGGATAAAGCTTTCGCATTCCGCACCGATCTGATCCTCGGTGCAGAAAATATGGGCATCATCCTGAACAAAGCCACGCACCCGCATCAGCCCGTGCATCGAGCCTGAGCTTTCATAACGGTGGCAAGAACCGAATTCGGCCAGCCTCAGCGGCAGGTCGCGGTAGGATTTCAACCCCTGATTATAGACCTGCACATGGCAGGGGCAGTTCATCGGTTTCAGCGCGTTGACGCGTTTTTCCTTGGCACCTTCTTCGTCGACTTCGACGATGAACATATTCTCTCGGTAGGCTTCCCAATGGCCCGAGCGCTCCCAAAGCACCCGGTCCACAACCTGCGGGGTCTTGATTTCCTTGTAGCCTGCGGCGCTTTGGCGGCGGCGCATGTAATCTTCCAGCGTGCGGTAGATGCTCCAGCCGTTGGGGTGCCAGAAGATCATGCCGGGGGCTTCTTCCTGCAGGTGGAACAGCTCCATCTCACGCCCCAACTTGCGGTGGTCGCGCTTGGCGGCCTCTTCCAGCATCGTCAGATGCGCTTTCAGATCGTCGCGGTTCTTGAAGGCCAGACCGTAGATGCGTTGAAGCTGCTTTTTCGTGTGATCGCCGCGCCAGTAGGCGCCTGCCACCGACATCAGCTTGAAAGCGTCGGGCGGCAACTGGCCAGTATGTTGCAGATGCGGGCCACGGCACAGGACTTGCAAGTGACCGTGCCAATACATGCGCAGCGGTTCGTCACCGGGAATGCCTTCGATCAGCTCGACCTTGAAGGGTTCATTCTTGGCGATGTAATGGGCGATGGCGCGCGAGCGGTCCCATATCTCGGTTTTCACCGGGTCGCGCTCATTGATGATCGCTTTCATTTCCTTTTCGATGGCGCCCAGATCTTCGGGAGTAAAGGGCGCGTCGCGGTCGAAATCATAGTACCAGCCGTTTTCGATCACCGGGCCAATGGTGACTTTGACATCGGGCCACAGTTTTTGCACAGCCCGCGCCATGACATGGGCGAAGTCGTGGCGGATCAGTTCCAGCGCCTGCGCATCATCCTTTAGCGTGTGAATGGCAATGCGCGCGTTAGCTTTGATGGGCCATTGCAGGTCATAATGCTGACCATCGACCGTGGCCGATATCGCGGCCTTGCCCAGCGATGGGGCGATGGCGGTTGCAACCTCGCCAGCCGTCACACCGCGCGGAAAGTTACGCGTGTTGCCATCAGGGAAGGTAAGGGAGATGTCGGCCATATCGGCGTTCCTCGTCGGTTTGGCGCCTACAGGTGCGCCCGGTTGCGGGTTATGTGGCGCCTCTTTGCGCAACGC
>JAYSWK010000142.1:0-5289 GCA_043718085.1 Rhodobacterales bacterium | reverse complement strand
AATCGCTCAGGCCGAAACCATCAGCCCGTCCTTCTTCAGCCCGTCATGGCATTCATCCAGGCTTTTCCTGGCCCGCGCGATCAAGACGTCGATCTCGTCCGGCGTGATGACCAGCGGGGGCGAGATGATCATCCGGTCACCGACATGGCGCATGATCAGATCATTGGCAAAACAACGCTCGCGGCACCGGTAACCGACCGTCCCGGTCTCGCTGGCGAACATGGCGCGCTTGGCCTTGTCAGGGGTCAGGGCAATCGAGCCCATCAGACCGACCAGCTTGGCCTCGCCGACCAGAGGATGCTCTTCCAGCCCCTTCCACAGTTTCCACAGATAGGGGTTGGCGACGTCGCGGACATGTTCGACGATCTTTTCGTCCTGCATGATCTCGATGTTCTTCAGCGCCACGGCCGCCGCCACCGGATGGCCCGAATAGGTATAGCCATGGTTGAAATCGCCCGAACCGCCCAGAACCTCGGCCACCTCGTCACAGACGATTGACCCGCCGATCGGCTGATAGCCCGACGACAGACCCTTGGCGATCGTCATGATATGCGGCTTGATCCCGAAGGTCTGGCTGCCGAACCAGTTGCCGGTGCGGCCAAAGCCGGTGATCACTTCGTCGGCGATCAGAAGGATGCCGTATTTGTCGACGATGCGCTGAATTTCCGGCCAGTAGGTGCTGGGCGGAATGACCACGCCCCCCGCACCCTGCACCGGCTCGCCGATGAAGGCCGCAACGTTTTCCACGCCCAGTTCCAGGATCTTGGTTTCCAATTCCTGCGCCCGCATCAGGCCAAACGCTTCCGGGGTCATGTCCCCACCCTGCGCCCACCAGTTCGGCTCGCCGATATGCACGATGCCCGCGATCTTGCCGCCATGGGCATGAATGCCCGACATGCCGCCCAGCGAGCCGCCCCCCATGGTCGAGCCATGATAACCATTGGTCCGCCCGATGATGATGCGCTTTTCGGACTGGCCCTTGATGTCCCAATAGCGCCGCACCATGCGGATATTGGTGTCATTGGCTTCCGAACCCGAGCCCGCAAAGAAGACGTGGTTCAGATCGCCCGGTGCGACTTCCGCGATCTTGGCCGCCAAGGCGATGGCCGGAATATGCGAGGTCTGGAAGAAGGTGTTGTAATAGGCCAACTCATCCATCTGCCGTTTGGCCACATCGCCAAGCTCCGTCCGGCCATAACCGATGTTGACACACCACAGCCCCGCCATGCCGTCGATGATCCGGTGCCCCTCGGTATCGGTCAGCCAGACGCCCTTGGCCGATTTCATGATCCTGGCACCCTTTTTCGCCAGCGCGGCGTTTTCCGAAAACGGATGCATGTGATGGGCGGCATCCAGTGCCTGCAACTCGGCCGTCGGCATGTGATTGGTGATCTTGTTCATGGAAACCTCGCTGCGAAAGGGTGCGGCCGACTCTGTTCGGGCCGCCTTGCCGCCACATTATGATCAAATCAATTCGTGATCAAGAAATTTGATCAAATCTCTCCGCGCCCCAGCGCCAGACGCACCTGCTCGACCCCCTGATCGATGTCCCGGGTCATGGCGACGGCGGTTTCACCGGCACTGCCCGCCCGGATCGCGGCGATGGCCTGAATGTGGTTGTCCGGCAAGGCCAGCCCGCCCGCCATCTCGCAAACCACCCGCAGCGATGGGCCAAAGCGCAGCCAAAGCGAGCGCGCCATGTCAACCAGAACCGGCGCTTGCGACGCCTCGTAAAGCGCGAAATGGAAATCGTGATTGGCTTGCAGATAGGCCGGGACGTCGCCTTGCTGAATGGCCGGATCAACCTTGGCATCGGCGCGTTCCAACCGCTCGATCAAGGCCTGGTTCGCACAGGCCGTGGCCAGTTCGGCCAGACGCGGCTCGATGGTGCGGCGGGCAAAGGCGATCTGATCCAAAAGGCCCAGGGTCAGGCGCGGCACTGTCACGCGCCGATTGCCCTGCGGCAGCAAGGCACCCTCTGCCGTCAACCGGCGAATGGCCTCGCGAACCGGGGTCATGCCGACCCCAAGATCATTGATCAACCCCTGGATCGTGACCGGTTGTCCGGGCTGCAACACACCAAAAAGGACCATGTCACGCAGCCGTGCATAGGTCACTTCATGGGTCGGTATCTTGCGCATGTCAGACGTCATGGTTGCCTTACCTGTTTGACCCATCTTCTAGTCTGCTCGTGCAACCATCTGCAAGCTTTGATCAAAAATTCAGGTCGGTTTGGTGGCCGTGATCTTCTGATATGCCAGAACCCCGTCGTTCTGCTCGCGCCCAAGCCGGCAGATCGCCGGGCCAAACAGGGCGGCAATCGCATTGCGCCCCAGCAGAGTCGGCATTGCCTTCAGGGCCAGACGTCGCTTCCAGTCGCTCAGCGCGCGATAACTCATCTCGACCTGACGGTCGAGCCCGGGCAAAAGCTGTTCGGTAAGATCCTTGACCGGATCGACCACCAAACCGGCCTTTCTCAACGAGGCCTCCCATTGCCCCGCGGGAATAAAGCCGCGGGTGACCGCCACCGACACCTCATAAAGCCGCGTGGCCTTGGCAAGCTCAGAGGGCAGATCGTCAGCATTGCCAAAGGCATGCATGTCAAACATGACAAACCGTCCCCCCGGGCGAAGCGCCGCAGCGATCGAGGCCGCAACCAGATCTGTGTCCTTGGCGTAGCACAGGGTTTCAATAGCAAAAGCCACATCAAAATCGCGGAACCGATCTGGCAATGGTTCGTAACTGGCTTGCTCATAGCTCAGGTTGATCTGACCGTCCGCCTTGGCATTTCCAATGGCCTTCTTGACATGGTCTTGCAGCAGATCCGTTCCGGTGCATTGCACACCTTCAAGGTTCTTGGCGATAAAGAGGCTATTGAAGCCCTTGCCACAACCCAGTTCCAACACCCTCTTGCCCTGCAGGGCCCTCAGTTCCCGGATCACCGCCCTTGGCTGCCTCAGATACCCCTTGGCGCTGAACTCTCCATCGTCATTCAGCGCCCCATGCATGCAGCCCTTGGAGGAATGCAATCTTTCATAGGCCGGGCCGGATTGAGCATAATATTCGGGAATAAAGTCACGCCCCCAGTCTTTCAGGACATTATCAATGCCAAAGACTTTATCCACCAGGTTCAAGAGGTCTGAAATGCTGTGTGTTGGTGCACTCGCGGTCATCTCAGCCCCTCAAAAATGTTCGACAGCTATTAGTGCAGGATCATTTACCTTTCAAGTGGATCTTCCAGCCCCGCTCACCGTAACCAGCAGTCGCAACCCACCTTCGATCTTGGAACCGGGCGCGGGCAAGACCATTTCCACGCCCGGCCAAGCGTGCAACCATGGCTAATTAGAGCGGGATGAGGTTTCATGGAAACAAACTCATCGAAATGCGCGTTCGAGCGAATGCGAGAGGCAGCGTTTTTCGATTCCATGCAAACGCATCCCGCTTTAACGCAGCAAAGCCTGCGCTTCCGCAATGCCCAAGGCGGCCGGCCGGGTGCAACTTGTGGTCATGGCCACGAACTGCCCTGTCTCGCCCGACTTGATGCAGCCCGTCATCACCTCGACCCCATGCAAGGTCCGCTCCAGCGAACAGCGATGCTCGCGGCCCTCCATATGGGCCATGGCCATGTCGGCCAGACCTGCGGTGCGGTAATTGGCCAGATCGTGGCCATTGTGGTTCTGGTTGACCTTGCCGAACGGATGGGCCCAAGGCGCTACCGTCTCGACAGTGCCATCCTTGCCCGCCACTTCGACCGTGCCGCCAAAGAAATTGGGATCGGGCACATAAAGCGTGCCCTCGGTGCCATAAAGCTCGAAATGATTGCGCCGATGGTGCCAGACATCCCAACTTGTCGACAACTGCACCGTGGCACCGCTCGCAAATTCCAGCAAGGCATGGATATTGGTCGGGGTCTTGACCGGGACTTTCTGCCCCAGCCGCGCACCATTGCCGATCACGCGCTCATGTTCCGGGATCGAGGTCAGCGCGCCGACACGGCTGACCGGCCCCAGAAGGTTGATCAGGTTGGCGACATAGTAAGGCCCCAGATCCAGCATCGGCCCGGCACCGGGCAGGAAAAAGAAATCCGGGTTGGGATGCCACAGTTCCATCCCGTGGTTCTGAACCGCCGCAGCCCCCGCGATGATCGTGCCGATGCGCCCCTCGTCCAGAATGGCCCGGGCCTGCTGATGCGCACCGCCCAGGAACGTGTCGGGCGCGCAGCCCACTTTCAGCCCCTTGGCCTTGGCCAGATCGCGCAGGGTCACCCCCTGTTCCAGCGTCAGAACCAGCGGCTTTTCCGAATAGGCATGCTTGCCCGCCTCCAATATGCGCTTTGTGATCGGGTAATGCGCATCCGGGATCGTCAGGTTGATGACGATGTCGATATCCTTGGCCGCCAGCAGGTCGTCGACCGACAGGGCCTTGGTGTCAAATTCCGCCGCCCGCGCGCGGGCCACCTCCAGGTTGATGTCGGCCACCGCCCGCACTTCCAGCCCTTTGAACAAAGGGGCCAGCCGCAGATACGAGGTCGAGATATTGCCGCATCCGATGATGCCAATGCCCAGATTTGCCATGTCAAAGCCCCTTCATGAATGCAGCCGACCGCGTGGCGAAACGCTTGTCATCAGCCGGGTTGTCATGTTCCAGAACGAAATGCCGGCATCCCGCCGCCCTTAGCGCGGCCATGATGGTTTTCCAATCCACCACGCCCGTGCCCACATCGGCCCAACCGTCCTCGTCCGCGTTCTGCCCGGCGGGGGCGATGTCCTTGACATGGGCCGCCGTGACGCGCCCGGCGCATTGGCTGATCCAGGCCAGCGGGTCCGCGCCACCGCGCACCACCCAGGCCACATCCAGTTCCACCTCCAGCGACGGCCCACCCTCCAGAATGGCCGCCTCGGGGATCGCGCCATCCGCGCAGGCCTTGAATTCAAAGTCATGGTTGTGCCAACCCGTGCCAAGGCCTGCCGCGCGAATGGGCGCAAAGGCCCGTTCCAGCCGCGCGCCAAAGGCCCGCCAGCCCGCACCATCCTGAGGTCGGTCATCCGGCATGACATAGGGCACATAAAGCCGCTCGATGCCCAGGGTTTTCGCGACCTTCAGGGCCCAGTCCGGCGTGTCCTCGATCTGGGTCAGCCCGAAATGCCCGGTCCGCATCTTCAGACCGGCGGCCTTCAGCGCGGCCACGGTTTCCGCCAGCGTTGCTTCATCCGCATAAAGCCCGCCGAACCCTTCGGTATCCGTGATACCGGCTGCGGCCAGCATCTTGCAAGTCTGCGCCAGCGGCGG
>JAYSWK010000141.1:0-2101 GCA_043718085.1 Rhodobacterales bacterium | reverse complement strand
TGCGGGCGCGGGCAAGTTCAAGTTCGCGTTCCTTGGCCTGAGTGATGTCGCGCTCCACGGCGATCCACAGCTTGAGCTGCCCCTGTTCGTCAAAGATCGGGGTGCTGGAGACGTCCTGCCAGATCAGATTGCCCGACTTGGTCTGGTTGAGAATTTCGAGGCGAATCGCAGTCTGGTCGGCACCGGCGCGCGCCAGAGCCTCCAGTGTCGCGGGCGAGGTGGCGGGCGCGTTCAAAATCTCGCCCGGCATGCGCCCGACGGCTTCGGAAAACGCAAAGCCGCTGATGCGGGTGAAGGCGTCATTGACCCAAAGTATCCGGTGATCGGCCGCACTGATGATGATGCTGTCATTGGCATATTTGGCCACCAGGGCAAGGCGCTGGCTTTCTTCGACAACCTGGGCCAGCGCATCCTTGGCCTGGTGCAGGTCGTATTGGTGGCGGACGAGGGTCTGTTCCTGGCTGCGGCGCTGTTCGTAGCTGCGTTCCATCATTCGGATGAACAGGGCTGAAATATAGGCGAGCAGGCCAAAGGAGGTCAGGAAGAACCCGTATTGGGCCCTGGTCGCAAAGCCCGTCGATCCATAGTCGAAGGCCATCAGCACAATGCCTGTAATCAGAAAGATGGCCAGTCGAGCATCCGTTGCCGGACGGAAATGCGGGCGGGAAATGCCCGCGTTGATCGCGGCGCTGATCAGAAAGGACAAGGCAAAGAACCGCGCTTCATGCAAAGCCGACATTTGCCATGCCAAGGCCACGCAAATGGCAATGGTCGCCCCCTGAAAAGTGCCGCTGAAAAGCGCCATGCGTCTGGTTTCGCGGTCGTCCTGGCCATTGCGCAGGCGACGGATCACCGACCGCAGCGTCAGGATATCAACCGCTTCCCCCAAAAGGGCAATCGCCGCCATGGTCAGGCCAAGCCAGCCTGAATACATCAGCGCAATCGCCACAGAACCGAAGACCGTCAGCGTCTGGCGCAACCAGAAGGCGCGGATACGGCCCTTGGCATAGTGCAGCAACCTGCCGGCACCGCTGTTGTCCGCCTCGTAGCGCGCAAGGTCGATCTGCGCCTGCGAGGCCATCTGCCCGATCTCGGCCATGGCCTGCTCGTCTTGTTTCACCACAAGCTATAGGCAGGCTGGGTTAACGAAGCCTGAAAGGATCAGGCGGCCAGAATGACCCCGGCGGCCCGCATCGCGGCCTGCTGCGCCGCCAGACTGCCGCCAAGGTCGATGGCGCGACAGGCGCCTTGCAGAACGGTCACCGAAAACCCTTTGGCCGCGGCATCAAGCGCCGAGAATGCCACGCAAAAATCGGTGGCCAGCCCGACCATGACCAGGTTGGAGACGCCGCGGGCGCGCAGATAGGCCCCGAGCCCGGTGGGCGTGGTGCGGTCATTCTCGAACAGGGCGGAATAGCTGTCGATGCCGGTGCGAAAGCCCTTGCGGATGATCACCTGGGCAGGGTCCGTCTGCAGGGCAGGGTGAAATTCGGCCCCTTTGGTGCCTTGAACGCAATGGCGCGGCCAAAGGGTCTGCTTGCCATAGGCCATGTCGATCTGGGTATAAGGCGCGGCACCCAAGTGCATGTCGGCAAAGGAGGAATGGTCTGCGGGATGCCAGTCCTGGGTCAAAACCACGGTTGCGAAATCCGCCATCAGCGCGTTGATCCGTGGCACGATCCGATCGCCCCCGGCCACGGCAAGGGCGCCGCCGGGGCAGAAATCGTTCTGCACATCGATCACGAGCAAGGCATCGGTTGCGGGGTGCATCGCAGGCTCCTTCAATTGGCTGCGATTATCGGTAAGGTTGGGGGCAAGGCGGGTCAAGGAGGCTGACGTGAAGGCACTGAATCTTTGGCGGAACCGGGCAGATCGGGCGCGCGTTGGCGCTGGAACTGGCGCGGGGCGGCTGGCAGGTGGACGCCGTGGTGAGGGCGCGGCCATTGGACCCGGCGGTTCTGGCGCTGGGCGTCAGGCCGGTGCAGGCCGGGCCGGACCGGGCGGCGCTGATCGCGCGGGGCTATGATGCGGTGGTGGATACATTGGCCTTCACCGCCGCCGATGCCAGGGATCTGATGGCAGAGCCTGCAGGCCACTTCAC
>JAYSWK010000015.1:0-6349 GCA_043718085.1 Rhodobacterales bacterium | reverse complement strand
CGATGGTGATCATCATCGGCGGTATTGATCTGTCGGTGGGGGCGGTGGTGGCGCTGAGCCTGATGGTCAATGCGGTGCTGTACCGTGATTTCGGCGTGCCGTTTGTGGTATCCAGCCTTGTGGGCATCGGGGTGGGGGCGCTGGTCGGGCTGGTGAACGGGCTGTTATCCACTTACGGGCGCATCCAGCCGTTTGTGGCAACCCTTGCCACCATGTCGGCCTGTTCCGGACTGGCGATGTTCATCACCAATGGCGGGCCAATTACCGGGTTTCCGCCCGCCTTCACCGCCCTTGCCACCACGCGGATCGCGGGCATTCCGCTGGAAACCCTGCTGATGGTCACGATTTACCTTGCCTTTGCGTATTGGCTGACGTTCCGCCCCACGGGACGCGCGCTTTATGCCATCGGCGGAAGTGAAGAAGTGGCGCGGCTGTCTGGCATCAACACGCGGGCGGTCAAGGTGCTGGTCTATGTGATTGCGGGGGTGTTGGCGGCAATCGCGGCGCTGGTGCTGGGCGCGCGGCTGGACTCGGCCCATCCGTCCGCCGGGGCGAGTGATCTGCTAAGCGTGATTGCCGTGGTGGTCATCGGCGGGGCCAGCCTTGCGGGCGGGTCGGGGGGGATGCTGGGCACCTTCATCGGCCTGCTGATCATCGGCGTTTTGCGCAACGGTATGGCGCTGATCAACGTGTCGCCCAACCTGCAACCCGTGGTGATCGGCATCGCCATCATCATTGCCGTGATGCTGGACCGGCAGTCGAACCGCTGACCGGCCTGTCTCTTTTTCTCGAATGAAAGCCCCTGTGATGTCCATCGACCTTACCCTGAGTGATCTTTCCCGGCTTTCCCGTGTGCGGCAGGTGCTGGCCGACAATGACGCGAACGGGCAGTTTCAGCCACTGGAGATGGCCGAGGTTCATATTGGCAACAACGTACTGCCCCTGCTGTGCGCCGTGATTGACCGGCATCTTGCCGAAGCCGGGCGGGTGGCAGGTGCGACCACTCAGGTCTGCATGATCGTCGATCCGGTGACGATCCGGCGCGGCGAGATCGACCTGAAGGCGCATGTCGAGGCGCTGCTAGCCGCGCGATATACAGTGACGCGGGTGGTCATGGATGACGGTCATCCCATTCTGCACGCGGATGAGGCGATCCTTGACCGCGCTGCTGCCGCGTCTGTCGGGGCTGATGTAATTGTGTCTGTGGGCGGGGGCACAATTACCGATGTGGCCAAGATTGCAGCAGAACGCAACGACGCGCCGGTTCATGTGGTTATTCAAACCGCAGCATCGGTGGATGGCTTTACCGACAATTTCGCGGTGGTACTTCAGAATGGCGTCAAGACCACGCTGCCGTCGCGCTGGCCGCAGGCGGTGCTGGCCGATACCAAGGTGATTGCGGATGCGCCGCATTACCTTAACGCATCCGGCTTTGGTGAACTGGTCTCGATGTATGTGGCCCCCGGCGACTGGTTTCTTGCCGCGCGCATGGGGATGGACCCGAAATATGCGCCGGTCCTGCTTGAAATGCTGGACCTGTGCGGCGGTGGCATCGAAGACTGGTCTGGCGGCATCGGAACCGGCGCGGCTGAGGCCTGCGCGTCACTGACCACAGCACTTGCCATGCGCGGTATTGTGACCGGGGTTGGCGGCACCTCTGCGTCGCTGTCGGGGATGGAACACCTGATTAGCCACATGTTCGATATGGCGTCGGGCGAATTGCACGAACCGACCGGCTTGCACGGCGCGCAGGTTGGCGTGGGGTCGGTTATCCGCGCGGCAGCGTGGGAGGTGTTCTGTGAACGGGCGGCAGAAGAAGGGCTTGATCCAGCGCGGCTGTTTCCGGCAATCACTTCGTTTGAACGCGAGGTGAGTGCAGGATTTTCCTGGCTGGACCCATCGGGGCGGATCGGTACCGAATGCTGGGGCCGGTATGCCAAGAAACTGGCTGCATGGCATACCGAGCGTGACAGGATCATTGCGGCCTTTGCTGATTTTGAAAGTCTTAAGGCGGATCATGACCGTCTGGTGTTCGGATCGCACAAGATTGCCCGCTATCTGGCCCGCGCCGGTGCAGCCAAGCGGTTCGGCGATCTTGAACCCGCGCCGTCGGCGCAACGCCTGCACTGGGCAGTGCGCAACTGCCAGTTCATGCGTGAACGCTTTACGGTGGCAGACCTTCTGACGCTTGCCGGCTGGTGGGACGATGCGGGTGTAACCCGCGTGCTTACGCGTGTGGAACAGGCCTGCGCTGCGGCAGACGAGGCACGCTGATGGGCGATCTGGTGCTCGCCATCGACTGTTCCACCACTGCGTCAAAGGCAGTTGTCTGGGATATGCAGGGCCGCGCGGTCAGCATGGGGCGGGCCGGGTTTTCGCATTCGGCCCCGATGCCGGGCTGGGGGGAACAAGACCCGGTGGACTGGTGGACCGCCACAGTCGAGGCTATCGGCAAGGCCTGCGGGCAGATTGACGTGTCGCGTCTGGCTGCTCTGTCGATCACACATCAGCGCGAAACTTTCGTCTGTCTGGATGACATGGGTCTTGCCCTGCGACCTGCGATGCTGTGGCTGGATACCCGCGCCGCCGTTGAAGTTGAAAAGTTCGGATCAGATGCGGTGCATCGCAAGACCGGAAAACCACCCAACACTGCGACAAGCTGGTATAAAATGCTGTGGCTGCGCGCGCATGAACCGCGCACGCTGGACAGTACTGTGCGCGTGGCGGATGTACATTCCTATCTTGTCAACCGCCTGACCGGCGAATGGGCGACCTCGTGGGGCAGCATCGACCCTCTGGGCGTGCTTGATCTGGAAAGCTTTACGCTGGATGCCGGGCTGATCGACATGCTGGGTCTGGCGGCAGACCGCTTTCCAAGCATCCACGCGCCCGGCACCGTGCTGGGGGAATTGCGCCGCGATGTGGCCGAACTGCTGGGGCTGACGGCGGGGCTGCCCGTGGTGGCAGGGCTTGGCGACGGGCAGGCGGCGGGCCTCGGCGTTGGCATCACCCGGCCCGGTGAGGCGTATCTGAACCTTGGTACCGGGATCGTATCTGGCACCTTCAGCGCGGATTACCGCACCGACCGCACTTTCCGCACAATGACCGGGGGCGTGCCGGGAACCTATCTGATTGAGACCTTCTTTGGCGGTGGCACCTACAACGTCACCTGGTTTACGGAGCGTTTTTCCGGCATCGGCAACCAGCCCTTCGGGCTTGATCTGTCGCCCGAGCGTATTCTGGAGGCTGCCGCTGCCGACTTGCCTGCCGGTGCAGAAGGGTTGCTTGCACTGCCCTACCTCAGCGGTGTGCTGACGCCCTACTGGGACAGCAACGCGCGGGGCGTCTTGTTCGGGCTTAGCCCGCATCATGGCAAGGCGCATTTCTACCGCGCGATCCTCGAAGGGCTAGCGCTGGAACAGCGGCTGTCAACCACCGGAGCCGATGCCGCGATGGGCCAGCGGACGGAACGGTTCCGACTGATGGGCGGCGGCACGCGCAGCAGGCTTTGGTGCCAGATCATGGCCGATGTTTTGGAACGCCCGGTCGAAATTGCGCGCGAGGCCGAAGCGACCTGTCTGGGGGCCGGCATGCTGGCCGCCGCCGGTGCCGGTCTGTTCCCAAGCATTCAGGAGGCCGCCTATGCGATGTGCGGCGGTGGCCGGATCTATCACCCCGAACAGGCGCAAGCCGCACGATATGACCGGCTCTACGATGTTTACAAAGATATCTACCCCGCATTGCGCGACCAGTTCGCACGTCTGAAAGGCGTCATGAATGACCTTGCCTGATCCGAAATCCAGCACCGAAATGCCGACACTTGGGCTGGCGGCCGCTTGGGCGCGGTACGAATCCATCCGTGACAGGCTGCCTGCTGCTGCAGCGCCAAGGACCACGCGACATGTCGGCAACCTGTTGGACGTTGCCGCCGAATTTGACGGCTTTCTTTTTGACAGCTTCGGAGTGCTGAACGTGGGTGAAACTGCCATTCCGGGTGCTGCCGACTGTCTTGCAACCCTGCGCCGCATGGGCAAGCGTCTGCGCATCTTGACCAATGCGGCAAGCTACAGCGGAGATGCGGCGCTCGCCAAATACCGCCGCATGGGGCTGGAGGTTTTGCGCCACGAAATCATCTCCAGCCGTGATGTGACGTTTTCCCGTTTGAATGCCGTGGCCCCCGGCCTGCGCTGGGGTGCCATCGCCACCAAGGAAGATGACTTTGCCGATGCGGGCGGCCTGGGCATCATTGACATCCTCGCGCCGGGTGTGTCGTGGGACAAGACTGCGGGATTTGTGTTCCTGTCATCGGTCCGCTGGACTTCGGATCATCAGGACAGACTAGTGGCATCATTGATCCAGCAGCCGAGGCCGGTTGTCATCGGCAATCCCGACCTTGTGGCCCCGCGCGAAGATGGTTTGTCGATTGAACCGGGTTTTTGGGCGCATGATCTGCAGGACCGCACCGGGATTGCCCCGCACCTGTTTGGAAAACCCTACCCCGAGGCGTTTGCAATGGCGCTGGCCGGAATGGATCCGGGCCGCCATGCGATGATCGGCGATACGCTGCACACCGACATTCTTGGCGGTCAGGCGGCGGGTCTTGCGACCATTATGGTGACCGACCACGGTCTTTTCGCAGGGCACGACACCGCGCCCTATATCGCACAAAGCGGCATCGTTCCGGATATATCCCTGCCGTCAATCTGACAGGGGAAAAATCCAGCGCATGCCGAAGCCTGCACGACCCGATTTGAACAAGGAGACTGCCCCGTGACCACCGACACTAGTGATAAACTGAAAGCCGCCAAAGGGCGCATGGGCGCTTTTGCCAAATCCGCGCCCGGGCTGATGGAGGGCTTTGGCAAAGTGTCCAAGGCCGCGACCTTAAGCGGTCGGTTTACGTCCGCGCAGAAAGAGCTGATTGCGACGGCCATCGCCGTCGCCACAGGCTGCGATGACTGCATCCTGTACCATGTTGACGGCGCAAAACGCCATGGCGCCGAAGAAGCCGACTTGATCGAAGCGCTGGAAATCGCGGTAGAAATGGGCGGCGGGCCTGCGCTGATGTATGCTGGCAAAGCGTTAGAGGTCTTTCGCGACCTTTGAATGGCTTTGCTGGTCCGACGGCGCGTCGTCGATCACGCAAAGACGTGTCGGGATGGTTAGACGGCATCCCTGTCCGCTAGGTCGTGTCATCGCAGCCTGCCACTGTTGCACAAACGGTGTTGCGCAGGCACCCGTTTAGACTGGCAGACCGACGGGACGGTAGATTACGTATTTGCCCTCAACTATGCAGGACATCGTAAACGTCCGGCTTGACCACAAATCGCTGCGGCTTAGCACCTGAGGGTCCTTGGCCCGGATGAACTGCGTTCTGACGGCTAACCCAGCCGCCAGCAGGCTCTCGGCAACGTTCGTGGCATGCAGAGCGCCGTGCCAGATATAGGCGATACCGTCGGTGAACAGCGCCCAAGCCTCCCGCCAATCGGCGCGGTCATCGTTCAACACCTTGCCGGTGCGTTTGGTCTTGGCAGCACCCGCCTAGTTGCGCCAGGACGGATCGTACTCCACGCCGTAGGGCGGATCGGTGACCATCAAGAGCGGCTTCACATCGCCCAACAATCGCCCAACCACATCGGCTGACGTGCTGTCGCCGCAGATCAGGCGGTGCGACCCGAGTTGCCAAAGATTGCCCGCTACCGACACCGGCGTGACCGGTGGTTCGGGAATGTCATCCTCGCCCTGAACCGCACCACCATCGGCTGGGGGCCGAAGCTCGGATTGGACGATGCCGGGATCCGGGATGTCAACCGACGCGCCGTGGCATTCGCCCGCGCTCTTCGGGATGCCCATCCTTGGCGGGAGCAGATCCTGATAGAGGGAGCGATGGGACCGGCGGGCGATGTATATGGGCCCGTGCAGCTGCTGACACCGACGGGAGCAGCCCGCCTGCACAACGCCCAATTGAGGCATTTGCCCAAGAGGGAGTGGACATCGCCACGGCCTTCACCATCACCCACCCCGGCGAAGCAATCGGCATGGTCAACCGAGCGCGCGCCCTTGGTTTGCCCTTCGCGCTGTCCTTCACTGTCGAGACCGATGGGCGGTTGCCGACCGGGCAAGACCTGAACACCGCGCTCGACGAGGTTGAAACGGCGACCGGCGGCTATTGTCGCTATTATGGGATCAACTGTGCCCATCCTGAGCACTTTGTTGATCAGTTGCCGTCAGGCTGGCTGAACCGCATTGGTATGGTAATCCTCCCTAAAAGTAAGGGGCTGAATAAGTAGAATTTTCTCGGCAAGATGAACGAGGAGATTCTGAATGAAGACAAGCAGATACACTGAAG
>JAYSWK010000140.1:0-2103 GCA_043718085.1 Rhodobacterales bacterium | reverse complement strand
CCCGCGCCACAGGCGTTGTGATTTGCGCAGGATTGGCTATTCTTGGCGTCACACCGGTCGAGGAGATGCGCTGAACCAACAGCGCACGCGTTGTTTTGCCCGGTTTGAGCAGTCAATGAATGGCGGGACCGGCATGTATCGCTCCCGCAGGTGAGGCGATATGACGGATCTTGAATTCGACGATTTCGACGGCGGCTATGCGCAGCCCGCCTCTGACCGTAGGTTGGAGCGGGCACGCCGTATTGTGAACATGACCGGGGCGGCGTGCTCGGTGGCGCTGATCCTCGGCCTGGGCTTTTGGGGCTACAGGCTGGCCGTGCGCGATGTGAACGGCGTGCCGGTGATGCGGGCCATGGCCGGTGCCATGCGCGTGGCCCCCACCGATCCGGGCGGCAATCAGGCCTCCAACCAGGGGCTTTCGGTCAATGCCGTGGCCGCAACCGGCACCTCGGCCCCGCTGGCCGATCAGATCACTCTGGCTCCCCGGTCGATTGCCCTGCAGGTCGGCGATCTTGTTGCGACCACCGCCATTGACCCGTCTGCCGAAGGCGGGACGACGCAGGTCGGTCTTGCCGTCACCGCGCAATCCAGCGGGCAAAGCGGTCTTGTGCTGTCGCAATCCGCCGATGTCGAGGACGGTATCGCCCCCCTGGTCGAGGTGTCGGCCGATACCGAACCCGCCTCTCTTGCCGCCGGGGTTTCGCTGCGCCCCCATGCCCGACCGACGCAAACCGCAACCGACACTGCCGTGGTCAGCGGCGTTACCGATGTCTCCGCCTCTGGTCCGGCAACCGAAATAGACCCCGCCGCGCTGGAAACCGGCACCCGTCTGGCCCAACTGGGCGCCTTTGACTCACCCGAGCTTGCGCGCGCGAAATTCGCCGAATTGCAGGCGGCATTTGGCGAGCTGATGGTCGGCAAGGCCATGGTCATCCAAGAGGCGCAGTCCGGTGGCCGCAGCTTCTATCGCCTGCGCGCCCATGGCTTTGCCGGCGATGACGAGGCGCGCCGCTTTTGCGCCGCCCTTCAGGCCGAAGATGCCGATTGCATCCCGGTCGCGCAAAGATGACCGACATTGGCCGGGGTGCTGTCATCTTTGGCTGTGCCGGTCCCGCGCTTTTACCCGATGAACGCGCCTTTTTTCGCGATGTGGCCCCGTTCGGCTTCATCCTCTTTGCCCGCAATGTCCAGGACCCGGCCCAGCTTACCCGCCTGACCGCCGATCTGCGCGATGCCGTGGGCCGCGATGCGCCCATATTGGTCGATCAAGAGGGGGGCCGCGTTCAGCGCCTGCGCGCGCCGCATTGGCGCGAATGGACCCCGCCCCTGGATTTCGTGCAGGCCGCCGGACCCAATGCCGCCCGCGCGATGGAGTTGCGTTCGCGCCTGATTGCCCGCGAATTGCGCGCCGTGGGCATCGACGCCAACTGCGCGCCTGTGGGCGATCTTGTGACAACCCGCACGCATCATTTTCTCAAGAACCGCTGCTATGGTTCTGATCCCGCTCAGGTTTCCACGATTGCCCTTGCCGTGGCGCGCGGGCAGCTGACCGAAGGCGTTCTGCCCGTCGCCAAGCATATGCCGGGCCATGGCCGCACCCAGGTGGACACCCATCATGACCTGCCGACCGTGACGGCCTCGCAGGCCGATCTGAGGGCGCAGGATTTTGCTCCCTTCCGCGCCCTGGCCCATTTGCCCATGGCCATGACCGGGCATCTGGTCTTTACGGCCTATGACCCCGACCGCCCCGCCACCCAATCGCCGGTGATGATCAATGTCATTCGCCAAGAGATCGGTTTCAGCGGGCTATTGATGACTGATGATCTGAACATGAACGCGCTTGCGGGCGATCTGGCCCAGCGCACCGCAGCCTCCATCGCGGCAGGCTGCGATCTGGCGCTGCATTGCAAGGGCGATCTGGCCGAGATGCAGGCCGTGGCCCTGGCGGCGGGCGACATGGGGCCGGATACGGTCCGGCGCGCCAAGGCCGCCCTTGCCCAGCGCCGCACACCCGACCCGGTTGACATTGCCCAGCTTGAAGGCGAACTTTCCGCCATGATGGCGGGCGCACAAGATGGCTGAGGCGGACCTGTGGGAACAAAG
>JAYSWK010000139.1:0-2103 GCA_043718085.1 Rhodobacterales bacterium | reverse complement strand
CGCGCTGCATCATGCCGGGCTGGTGTGCCTGGAACACACGCCCAATCCGATGAAATTCCTGCCGTTTCTGTGTGGGAGGCCGGCCAGCGAGAAGGCGGTCATGATCTTGCCCGTAGGCTATCCGGCCGATGACGCGACCGTGCCTGCGGTGGCCAAGCGCAAGAAGTCGCTGGATCAGGTCATGTCGATGTTTCGCTGAAGCGGGGCGGCCAGTTCCCAGACATGGCCAGACGGGTCCTGCACGCTGAGCGTCCGAATGCCCCAAGGCCGGTCCATCGGCCCGTTCAGCAGCGCCAGTCCCGCCGCCCGCAACCGCGCGGCTTCCAGATCGACATCCGGAACGTTCAGCGTATAGACCGCCCGGACGCCGGGTGCCGCCATCGGGGCCGGGTTTATCAGTTCGGCAACCGCCACGACCTGCAACAGATTGATCATCGTCTCTCCAGCCCGAAAGACTGATGACACCTCGTCGCCCCAGATCGGAGCGGCGGCCAGAAAATCGGCGTAAAACGCCTTGCTTGCCGCCAGATCCTCGCAAAACAAGGTCATGGCACCGATTGATGTCGGCCAGGTCTGCATGGTCATCCTGTCGTCCCCCGTCCGTGCTGCCGGCCCAATGTGCCTGTCCAAGCCGGGGCTGTCCATGGGAAACCGGCCCGCCTGGGGCGTTTTGACGTCTTGAACCCGGCCCCATGCCATGACACGATTCTGCGGCAAGACCCACGACGATTGCAGGGGACAACAGATGCGGACAATCAGCGAAAGCAGGGCGTTTGGCGGGGTGCAGGGGGTCTATTCCCATGCCTCCGAGTGCTGCCAGTGCGACATGACATTCGGGCTGTTCCTGCCGGAAGAAGCCGAGCACGGGCCGGTGCCGGTGCTGTGGTATCTGTCGGGTCTGACCTGCACCCATGAGAACGCCATGATCAAGTCAGGCGCGCAGCGCTGGGCCGCTGAGGCCGGAATCGCGCTGGTCTTTCCGGACACCAGCCCACGCGGCGAGGATGTCGCGGACGACGCGGACTACGATCTGGGTCAGGGTGCCGGCTTTTTCGTCGACGCGACCGACCCGCCATGGGCTGCGCAGTACCGGATGTGGAGCTATGTCACCGCGGAACTGCCCGCCGTGCTGTTCAACGCCTATCCTCTGGCCGAGCCTGCGCAGGCGATCATGGGCCATTCCATGGGCGGACACGGGGCCCTGACCATGGCGATGAGCCTGCCGGGCCGCTTTCGTTCGGTGTCCGCCTTTGCCCCGATCTGCCACCCGACCCACTCATTGTGGGGCCGCAAACAGTTCACCGCCTATCTGGGCGTCGACGAGGAGCCCTGGGCCGCGCATGACGCGACCCTTCTGATGAAGAAGCGGGGATTTGACGGCCCGATGCTGATTGATCAGGGCACGTCGGACCGCTTTCTGGAACTGTTGCAGCCCGAGGCGCTGGCGGCGGCGATGGTCGAGCGGCGGCAGGCGGGGACGTTCCGGATGCAGCAGGGCTATGATCACAGCTATTTCTTTGTCAGCACCTTCATGGAGGATCACATCGCCTTTCACGCGGCGGCGCTGTTCGCATGACGCTTTACATCGACGCCGACGCCTGCCCGGTGAAGGCCGAGGCCGAGCGGGTTGCAACCCGGCTGGGGGTCATGATGGTTCTGGTCTCGAACGGCGGGATCAGGCCGTCGGCGAACCCGCTGGTGCAAAGCGTGTTCGTGCCGGACGGGCCGGATGAGGCCGACAAGTGGATTGCCGAAAGGGCCGGCCCCGGGGACGTGGTGGTGACGGGGGATATTCCGCTCGCGGCGCGCTGTATCGAGGGCGGCGCGCGGGTTTTGAAGCATGACGGGGTGGAACTGACCCGGGCGGGCATCGGGATGGTGCTGGCGACGCGGGATTTGATGGCCGATTTGCGGGCAGCGGACCCGTTCAGGCTGGGCGGCGGCAGGATGTTTTCCAAAGCTGATCGGTCGCGGTTTCTGGATGTGCTGGACCGGGTGTTAAGGGCGAAGTGAGCGATGTCCGCATGTGGGACATTTTGCGAAGTGTTTTGGATCAAGGGGTTGAGTTTTGGCGGTAAGGAAACTTTAAGGTCGGCTCGCTTC
>JAYSWK010000138.1:0-5302 GCA_043718085.1 Rhodobacterales bacterium | reverse complement strand
CCCGGCGCGGTTTTCACGCTGCGCGTGACGCCCGGCGCGGCGCAATGCCATTGTGCGGACCGATGATCTGTTGAATGTCGCAACGACGGCCCCGCCCGAGGATGGCCGCGCCAATGCCGCTGTCGCAGGTCTGCTGGCCCAGGCCCTGGGCGTGGCCCCCTCGCGCTTGGCGCTGATCCGGGGTGCGGCCAGCCGCGACAAGATCTTCCGTCTCGATTGACCAAAGCCTTCAAGGTCCCGTTGAACCAGAGATCAAACCAAAACTGTTTGAATTCCGATGCTTGCCCGATGAATAGGACCCTGAACCGCGCTATTTCAGCCGGTAGACCCCTTCGGGCAGGTTCAGCGCCGCGGCCAGATCCTGCGCCTGACGGATCGACAATGTGATGCGCAGCTCGGCATCCTTTTGGGGGTCAAGCTGGGCGATCACGATGCAATCCTCGAATGCCTCGATCGTCACATCTTCTTCCAGATGCGCGGCACCCTCATCGACCAGCGTGATGATCGTCGCGTCGAAATCGTGTTCGATGGTGAACATGGGGCATGATAGGCCGGGCCTTTGCGGCGCGCAATCCGTCCCGCATTGATCTGGATCATGGCAACGTCGCCCATAGGGCACCAGTGTGGGGCCGATCCAATAGCCAAGGATGCCAGATGGACGATCCCAACCCGATGCTTGCCTGGGCCCTGACCCGCCACATGGCGCGGCTTTTGGGCGTCAACCTGGTGCAGGGCGTGACCGACGGCTGGCTGCGCCACAGCGAAGTGGCGCGCATGGTGGATGTCTGTGACAGCTGCGGCCTTTCGGAACACTGCCAGGCGTGGATTGCCGCAACCCCGCGCGCCCAAAACCTGCCTGGCTATTGCGCCAACAAATCGGCTCTTGAGGCGCTGGCCCAGTAAAGCGTGTTGCGTTCCACCAAATTCAGGCATTCACCATGCACCCCGAGGCAGCGATTGCGCTTGCAAGCGCGTTCGGGGTGCAAGTTGAAATCAATGGAACGCGAAAGGCCCTGAGGCTGATTGCGTTTCACCAGACGCGGAAACGCACGCGGCATGCTGTGGTCGGTTTACAGCCGCCCCCGACTTTGCTCAGATGCGGCAAGAGCTATGGGGGGGGAGGCTATGAAAGACGTGCTGGCCGCAGAGGCGCGGCGTTTTGCCAATACGGTGATCTGGTCGCTGGACGGCTGGCGCGCCGCTTGGGCCACGGAAAAGACCCTGCGGCAATGGACGGTGGTCAATCTTCTGTCAGCCGCACTTGCCTTTGCGCTGGATCTGACCACGGCCGAGCGCGGGCTGATCCTGGCCCTTGGTGTGCTGGTTCTGGCGGCGGAACTGATGAACACCGGGCTGGAAGAGGTGGTCGATTACATCAGCCGCGACACCGACCCCCGCGCCAAGAAGGCCAAGGACTGCGGGTCGGCCGCCGTGGCGCTGACGGCCATCGCGGGCGGGGTGGCCTGGCTTGTCGTGCTGATCGGGTGAAGCCCGGCCACCCTGCGGCGGCCGGGCAGTGACATCACTTGCCGTTTTTCCACAGATTGAAGACGAACAGCAAAAGGCCGATGAAAACGGCCAGTTCGGCAATCGGTGCCAGCGGGAACATCGCCGGTTCCGCGATGCGCCCGGACATCAGCAGAAACAGCATGACCAAAAGCACCAGGGCCCCAACCAGATGCAGCCAGAAATGCACCCGCGCCAGGGCCGACGCTGCCATGGCCGGGAAAGTGCGGTAGATCAGGCCAAAGATCGACATGACCGCAAAGCCCAAGAGGTTGATATGGGCATGAACCGGCGCCAGCGTGTGGTCACCCGAAGCGCCCATTTCCATGCCGAACCCGATGCCAAGAACCAGAAAAAGGCTACCGATTACCAAGAACGCCCGTGAAATATCCATGATGTCCCTCATCCTGTGGGTTGATCCCACAGCCAAGGATTAGGCGGGCCGTGCCCGACAAGAAAGGGATTTCTGGCCCATCGGGCCGATATTTGGCCGGAACGCGGGGCTGCGACCGCACCGGGCGCGGGCGGAAATTCCGCAGAAATCGGTGGTGCGGCGGGATCGACCGCTGGCCATCGCGGGCAGGCGCGCGGGGGCGAAATTCGCTGAAATGACTGCGGATTCTTGTCGGTCAAACCTTACTTTTTGGTTAACATAAATCGGTAAGGCTTTGTGAAATAATGAAAAAACACGATGTCCAAAACTTGGACATCACCCGAAATGACCCCGAATTCCGTTTTAGATCCGCCGCCCCCACAGGTCGTAGTCGCCGGCTTCTTCGACCTCGACCAGGGCCAGATCGCCGGGCTTCAGCCCTTCGAAATCCGCGTCGATGAACAGGTTGCCGTCGATTTCCGGGGCGTCGGCCATGGTGCGGCAGGTGGCGCCTTCGGCGTCGACCTCATCGACCAGAACCTGCAGGGTGCGGCCCACTTTGGCGGCAAGCTTTTCCTCCGAGATGGCCTGGGCCTTTTCCATGAACCGCGCCCACCGCTCTTCTTTCACCGCTTCGGGGACATGGTCCGGCAGATCGTTCGACCGGGCCCCGGCGACGTTTTCATATTTGAAGCAGCCCACCCGGTCGAGGCGCGCCTCGTCCATCCAGTCCAGAAGGGTCTGAAACTCGGCCTCAGTCTCGCCCGGATAGCCGACGATGAAGGTCGAACGCAGGGTGATGTCCGGGCAGACCGCCCGCCAGGCCGCGATTTCGTCCAGCGTGCGGGCGGCGGCGGCGGGGCGGGCCATGCGGCGCAGGACACCGGGGTCGGCGTGCTGAAAGGGGATGTCCAGATAGGGCAGAACCAGCCCCTCGGCCATCAGGGGGATCAGGTCGCGGACATGGGGGTAGGGATAGACATAATGCAGCCGCACCCAGGCGCCAAGGCGGCCCATCTCGCGGGCAAGGTCGGTGATATGGGCCCTGACCTCGCCCCCCTTCCAGGGCGAGAGGTCATGCTTGCGGTCCACCCCATAGGCCGAAGTGTCCTGGCTGATGACCAAAAGCTCCTTGACCCCGGCCTCGACCAGCTTTTCGGCCTCGCGCAGCACGGCATGGGCCGGGCGGGATTGCAGGCGGCCGCGCATGTCGGGGATGATGCAGAACTTGCACTTGTGATTGCAGCCCTCGGAGATCTTGAGGTAGCTGTAGTGCCGGGGGGTCAGGGTGACCCCGGTGGCGGGCAGAAGGTCGATGAACGGGTCAGGGCTGGGCGGCACGGCCTTGTGGACGGCGTCCAGGACCGCCTCATACTGGTGCGGGCCGGTCACGGCGAGAACCCGGGGATGGGCGCCGGTGATATAGTCGGGCTCGGCCCCCAGACAGCCCGTCACGATGACCCGGCCGTTTTCCTGCAAGGCTTCGCCGATCGCCTCGAGGCTTTCGGCCTTGGCGCTGTCCAGAAATCCGCAGGTGTTGACGATCACGGCATCGGCGCCGCGGTAGTCGGGCGAGATGGCATAGCCTTCGGCCCGCAGGCGGGTCAGGATGCGTTCGCTGTCCACCAGGGCCTTGGGGCAGCCAAGCGAAACCATGCCGATGATGGGTTGTCGGGTCCCGTCAGGTCTGGGCCGGCGTGTGTCGGGGACGGAGGAACGGGCGAGGTCGGGGCGGAGGTTGGGCGGGTTCTGGGTCATGCGGGGGCTTATAAAGGAAGTGGCAGACGGGGGCAAATCGGGGCATGTCCAAGTTTTGGACATCGTGCTTTTATGTTATTCCACAATGGCTTACCTTTTTTCATTAACCAGAATGAAAGGTTTCTTGAAACCGCTTTGGGGGTTTTGGGGGCGGAAGAGCCGCGGCTGTCGCCGACCTGCGGGGTTGACGAATGGGTGGGCATGATGCCCGATGGTGGCGAAGCGGTGCGCGATGAATGCGCAACCTACGGGGGTGGCATGAATCATTTGTACTATGGCGACAATCTGCGGGTTCTGCGCGAGAGCATCCGGGACGACAGCGTCGACCTGATCTATCTGGACCCGCCGTTCAATTCCAACGCCAGTTACAATGTGCTGTTCAAGGGGCCTGCGGGCACCGACAGCGCCGCGCAGATCGAGGCGTTTGACGACACCTGGCATTGGAATGATTCTGCCGAGGAGGCGTTTGGCGATGTGATGCGCGGCGGCAATGCGGCGGCCAGCACCATGCTGCGGGCGATCCGGTCGTTTCTGGGCGACAATGACATGATGGCCTATCTTGCCATGATGGCGGTGCGGCTGATCGAGTTGCACCGGGTGCTGAAGCCGACGGGCAGCCTGTATCTGCACTGCGACCCGACGGCGAGCCATTATCTGAAGATTTTGCTGGATGCGGTGTTTGGGGCGACCAATTTTATCAACGAAATCGTTTGGAAAAGAACGCACGCTCACAGCGACGCAAGACGAAAGTTCTCAGACATCACAGATAAAATCTTTTTCTACCAGAAATCCAATGAGCGACCATTTAACGCTCAGTATCGGCCTTACGAAAAAGAATACATTGAGTCGAACTTCCGCTTCAAAGAGGCTGACGGTAGAAAGTTTGCAAGCGACAGCATTCGTAGCCCTAGCCCAAGACCAAACCTGACTTATGACTACAAAGGCTATAAGCCTCACCCAAATGGTTGGACACTTTCGCGCGAAAAGATGGAGAAGATGGATGCCGAAGGTAGGCTAATTTTCCCAAGTTCTATGGAAGGGCGAGTCAGGATCAAGAAGTATCTTGATGAAATGCCGGGTGTAATTGCTCCGAATATTTGGGATGACATTGCCGCGCTTTCCTCGCACGCCCAAGAACGCCTCGGCTACCCGACGCAAAAACCTGTGGCGCTGTTGGAGCGTATCCTCAACGCATCTTCCAACCCCGGCGATGTGGTCCTTGATCCGTTCTGCGGTTGCGGCACCACGGTTCATGCGGCGCAGAAACTGGGGCGGCAGTGGATCGGCATTGACGTGACCCACCTTGCCATCGGGCTGATCGAAAAGCGGCTGCGCGATGCGTTTGAAGGCGTGCAGTTCGTCACCCACGGCGTGCCGCAAGACCTTGCCGGGGCGCGCGACATGGCGGCGCGGGGGCGTGACGACAAGAACTACTACTTTGAATTCGAGAAATGGGCGCTGTCGCTGATCGCGGCGCAACCGGGCAACCTTGGCAAAAAGGGCGCCGACAAGGGCATCGACGGCAACCTGTATTTTGGCGCGAAAAGCGAGGGGCGGGCCATCGTCTCGGTCAAGGCGGGTGACAATGTCGGCGTGGCGATGATCCGCGACCTGCGCGGGGTGATCGAGCGGGAGGGGGCGGATATTGGCATTTTCCTGACGCTG
>JAYSWK010000137.1:0-5307 GCA_043718085.1 Rhodobacterales bacterium | reverse complement strand
GGTCGTCTCGGGCCGGGTCGAGCTGTTTGACGGCGTGGCCCAGATGACCCATCCCGACCATGTCCTGCGCCCCGAAGAGGCGGCGAGCCTGCCCGCCTTTGAACCGACCTATCCCCTGACCGCCGGGATCACGCAAAAGCTGGTGGCCAAATGCGTGGCCGCAGCCCTGGAACGCTGCCCCGTGCTGGGCGAATGGATCGATCCTGCGCTGAAGGCGCGCGAGGGGTGGCCGGACTGGCGGCACGCTTTGGCCGAGGTCCATGCCCCATCGGCGCCCCTGGATCTGGCCCCATCGGCGCCGGGGCGCCAGCGTCTGGCCTATGACGAGTTGTTCGCCCATCAGTTGACGCTGTCTCTGGCGCGCGCGCAACTGCGCCGGGGCAAGGGGCGTTCTTCAACCGGAACCGGAGCTTTGCAGCGCAAGATATTGGATGCGCTGCCTTTTCCTTTGACGGGAGCGCAGTCCCGCGCCGTGGCCGAGATTTCATTGGACCTGCAATCGCCCCTGCGGATGAACCGGCTTTTGCAAGGTGATGTCGGGTCCGGCAAGACACTGGTCGCCTTTCTTGCCCTGTTGATTGCGGTCGAAGCCGGAGGTCAGGGCGCGATGATGGCCCCGACGGAACTGTTGGCGCGCCAGCATTTCGACGCTTTGGCCCCGCTGGCGCGCCAGGCCGATGTGCGGCTGGAACTTCTGACCGGTCGCGACAAGGGGGTCGAGCGGCAGATGAAGCTGGAAGACCTGGCCGCCGGGCGCATTGCCATTCTGGTGGGCACCCATGCGATCTTTCAGAAAGACGTGGCCTTTCACGATCTGCGGCTGGCCATTGTCGATGAACAGCACCGCTTCGGGGTGGAACAGCGCATGGAACTGGGCGCCAAGGGGCAGGCGGCCGATGTGCTGGTGATGACCGCCACGCCCATTCCACGGTCGCTGGCCCTGGCCGCGCATGGCGATATGGATGTCTCGGTGCTGGATGAAAAGCCGCCAGGCCGTCTGGCCATCAAGACCGCTTTGATCGCCGATACGCGGATAGACGAGGTGGTGGCCCATCTGCGCCAGGCCGTGGCCGAGGGGCGGCAGGCCTATTGGGTCTGTCCCCTGGTCGAGGATAGCGAAGTCATGGATTATGCCAGCGCCGAGGCGCGGTTTGCCGCCCTGCGCGCCGCTTTGGGCGAGGGGGTGGTCGGGCTGGTCCATGGCCAGTTGCCCCCCGCCGAGAAAGACGCCGCCATGGCCGGGTTCGCCTCGGGGCAGACCAAGGTTCTGGTGGCCACGACGGTGATCGAAGTCGGGGTCAACGTGCCCAATGCCACGATCATGGTGGTGGAACGGGCCGAGATATTCGGCCTTGCGCAATTGCACCAGTTGCGTGGGCGGGTCGGGCGCGGGTCCGGGCAGTCCACCTGCCTGTTGATGTATCAAGCGCCCCTGTCGCAAAGCGGCAAGCGGCGTCTGACCATCTTGCGCGACACCGAGGACGGGTTTCGCATCGCCGAGGAAGACCTGGCCATGCGCGGCGCGGGCGATCTGATCGGCACGGCGCAGTCGGGCCTGCCGCGGTTCCGCATCGCCGATCTGGAGCGGCAAGCCGCGCTGATGGCCGTGGCGCAAAGCGACGCGCGCAAGCTTTTGTCCGACGATCCTGACCTGACCAGCCCGCGTGGCCAGGCTGCGCGGCTGTTGCTGTGGCTTCTGGATCAGGACCGGGCGATTCGCCTGATCTCGGTCGGGTAATCCTGCAATGTTCACAAATGTTCTCATTTAGTTCTTTACAGATGGTTAAGAATATGAGAACAATCAGGCAACAAGCAAAGGGATGATGTCATGACCGCCCAAATGAAAAAGCTGTTTGTCCGTCACACGCCCTCGCTGGTCGAGGATGCGACCGGGGTGGCCGTTCTGTTCCTTTTGCTGTTCGCCGGCCTTACCCTGTCCGGCACCGCCTGATCTGCACGATTTGCCTGCGTGCCATGTCAACGGGCCTGCGGACCCCTCCGTCCCGAGGTGACCTTCCCAGCCGCCGCCCGTAACGGTAACGCCACTGACCTCCGCCACCACCAGGTGCGCGGAGGTTTTTTTATGCGGTGACCCCGGTTTGCGCCCCGGCTTCGGCCAGGGCCACAGCCTCGCACGTCGCCTCCAGCGCCAGCAGGATCGAGGCGTGGCGGTTCTTGTAGTCCCGCGCCGGAACCAGCACCTGATAGCCGTCAAAAGGCGCGGTCGGAGCTGGCCCGCCCTCTTTCAGCATCCGTGCCACCGCATCGTGCGCCGCCTGCAGTTCCGCCCGGCTGCGCCCGATCACCACGCCGCCCAGCACCGAAGCCGAGGCCTGGCCCAAGGCGCAGGCCCTGACATCCTGGGCAAATTCGGCCACAACGCCTCCCGCCATGACCACATCCACCGTGATGGTCGATCCGCACAGGGGCGAGCGGCGCCGCGCCGTGCCCTGAGGGGCCGCAAGCCGCCCCAGATGCGGAATATCCGCCGCCAGCGCCAAAATCTGGCCCGAGTAAAGGTTCACAAGGTCGCTTTCGCTCATCGCTGTTGGCTTTCGCTGTCTGCCCCACTAGATAGGCCCGTCGGCAGCGGAGAACAACATGACCTTCGATCCCCTGACCCTGAAATATGATGCGGCGGGCCTGATCCCCTGCATCACCCAGGATGCGACCTCGGGCGAGGTGCTGATGTTCGCCTGGATGAATGCCGAGGCCTTGGCCCGCACCCTGACCACGGGCCGCGTCACCTATTGGTCGCGGTCGCGGGCGGCGCTTTGGGTCAAGGGAGAAACCTCGGGTCATGGGCAGGACCTGGTGGATCTGCGGCTGGATTGCGACCGTGACTGCCTTTTGGCCAAGGTGCACCAGACCGGTGCCGCTTGCCATACCAACCGCCGCTCGTGCTTTTATACCGCCATCCGCGACGGGGCCGAGGTCGAGATCCTGCAACCGATGACGGGGGCCTGAGGTGATCTTGGATGTCATACCCGCCTGGATCGACGGGCAGTTGCAAAAGGTCGACAAGCTGGCGGTCCACCAGCGCGGGCTGCGCCACAAAGCCGTGTCGGTCTTTGTGCTGCAGGGCGATGAGGTGCTTTTGCAGCGTCGCGCCTTGACGAAATATCACACGCCCGGTCTGTGGGCCAACAGCTGTTGCACCCATCCCCATTGGGAAGAGGCGCCTGCTGAATGCGCCACGCGCCGCCTGACCGAAGAGCTGGGCATTGCAGGGCTGGATCTGGTCACCGCCGGTCAGGTCGAATACCGCGCCGAGGTGGGGCAGGGCCTTGTGGAACATGAAGTGGTTTCGGTCTTTGTGGCCCGCGTGGCCCAGCGTCCCGCGATGACGCCGAACCCGGCCGAAGTGTCCGAAGTGCGCTGGATGTCCCTGACCAGACTGGCCGCCGACCTTGCGGCCCGGCCCGCGATCTATACCCCTTGGCTGCGTATCTACCTGGCCGATCATGCGACGCAAATCTTTGGGGATCAGCCACAAGCGCCGTATTCGATGCGGCCCTAGTAGCCGCGGTTTTTCCCGGTCCGTTTTTCGCACCCTTGTGCGGAAGGAAGCCCCAAAGCCCCGTTGCCCCCCCTTTGCTTCTGTGGCAAGACAGGGGCGTTGAACCCTGACCCAAGATGAGCCCGATGAGCGATTTTTCCAGCCGCCGCGTGATGATGGTCGACACGCAGGTCCGCCCTTCCGATGTCACGAAATTCCCCATCATCGCCGCCATGCTGTCGGTCCCGCGCGAGGCTTTCGTGCCCGAAGGGCAGCGGGATGTGGCCTATGTGGGCGGCAATATCGACCTGGGCGCTGGCCGCGTGGTGCTGGAACCGCGCACCCTGGCCAAGATGCTGGATTACCTTGATATTGCGCCCGATGATCACGTGCTGGATGTGGGCGTCGGCTTTGGCTATGGCGCGGCTGTGCTGGCCGATATGGGGGCCATTGTCACCGGGCTGGAGGCGGATGCCGCCCATGCCGCGCAAGCCGGGGCGTGTCTGGCGGAGGCGGGCCGTGGCACCGGGGTCACTGTCGTGACCGGCGCGCTGGCGGGTGGCGTTGCGGCCCAGGGACCCTTTGACGTGATATTGATCGAAGGCGGGGTGGAAACCGTGCCACAGGGTCTGACGGCGCAGCTCAAGGACGGCGGGCGGATTGCGGCCATCTTCATGCAGGGTGCCTTGGGCACCGTGCGGGTCGGGGTCATGCGCGACGGCATCGTGACCTGGCGCTTTGCGTTCAACGCGGCGGCACCGGTTTTGCCGGGATTTGCCGCTGCACGCGATTTCGTGCTTTAGTGCGTGTCTGGTTCACATGGAAACAACCCTGTCGAAAATCGCGTTCGATCCTTGGCGACAGGCGGCGATTTTCGTGCCAATCGGACCAAGACACGCTTTAGACGGCTGGCAACAGCCTTGCCCGGACCCGATGTGATCGGGGGGCGGATTTCTTTGAAGAGGTGCAGGATGCGGAAGTGTTTTATCGCGGCGGTTTCGGGGCTTTTCGCCCTTTCGCCCCTTGCCCTAGCGGCCGAGACCCTGACCGACGCGCTGATCGCGGCCTATCGCAATTCGCATCTACTTGAACAAAATCAAGCCGTTCTTCGCGCGGCGGACGAGGATCTGGCCACCGCCGTTGGCAGTCTTTTGCCGGTCGTCAGCTTTCAAGGTTCGATCAATGGTGTGGGCAGTTACCAGCCGGGCCGCACGGTGTTCACCTGCACCCCGCCGCCCTGCCATCAGGACCCGGCGCCAGCACAGTCGGATATTTCCCTGTCCGATACGATCTCTATGGTCGCCTCGATGCCACTTATTGATTTCGGGCGTGGCAAGATCGGGATTGCGCTGCGCAACGAGGTTGTTCTGGCCAGCCAGCAATCGCTGGTCAGTGTCGAACAACAGGTCCTGCTGGATGCCGTGTCGGCCTATGTCAGCATGGGGTTGCAAACCGAACTTGTGGCCGCACAGGAAGGCAATGTGCGCCTGATCACGCAGGACCTGCGCGCCGCCCGCGACCGTTTCGACGTGGGCGAGATCACCCGCACCGATGTGGCCTTGGCCGAGGCGCAGCTGGCCTCGGCCAATGCGGCCCTTGCTTCGGCGCAAGGCAATTACAACGTGGCGCGCGAAAGCTACAAGGCCGCGATCGGTCATTACCCCGACAGTCTTTCGCCTTTGCCGAAATGGCCCGCTGGCGTGAAATCGCTGGACGAGGCCAGGGCGATCGCCTTGCGCAATCACCCGATTGTGCTGCAGGGCCAGCATCAGGCCAAGGCCTCGGACTATGGCATCGAACTTGCCCGC
>JAYSWK010000136.1:0-5311 GCA_043718085.1 Rhodobacterales bacterium | reverse complement strand
AAGGCAGGGCCAGCAGCACCATCAGCAGAACTGCCAAACACAGATCGGTGATGCGCTTGGCCAGGGTCATTGCGGCCATCCCGGCAGGGATCCGACCTCGGCCACCAGACCCGCCGCAAAGGCGTGGGGCAAACGAACAAGGCTTTGCAACAGCCCGGTCGCCACCACGACCCGCGGGATCGCCGCCGCCCGTGGCGGACCATAGGACCATGGGCAACCCGCAGCGTCCAGAATATCTGCCATGGCCATGACACCGGGTTGCGCCAGGTTCAGAACCCGTGGCAACGCCCGGCCTTCAGCCGCCAGCCCCACCAGGGCCCGCAGACATTCCGCCAGACTGCGCGGCCCGATGAAAGACCTGTGCGGCCCGCCAACCTGCCCGTCAATCGGGTCCAATGTGATCGGCCCACCCTGACGCATGGCGTGAAAAAGCGTGTCTGCACCGGCCAGATTGGCCAATCTTAGCAGCGTCAGACCGCTGTTCGGCAAGACCTGTTCGGCGATCTTTTCGGCGTCCAGTTTCGATTGGCCATAGGGGCCTGTCGGCACGGTCGGGGCGGTTTCGGCCAAATCGCCCGGCCCCGGCGCATAGACGGCGGCGCTGGACATCACAAAGACATGGGCCGCATCGGCACGAAGGGCCGCCTGACACAGGGCGCGCGTGCTGTGGCTGTTGTCGCGCAGCTCTGCCGCCGTTCCCTTCAGCCGCGCGGCCAGATGCAGAATGATCAGACCGCGCGGCAATTCCGGCGCATCCCCTGCGCCAATATCCCAGGCCAGATCCACCCCCGGACCCGGTCGTCGCCCATGCCAAAGCACCGGCAAATCCGGTGACGGACCCATGGCATAGACCTGCCGCAACGCGCGGCCGACATGGCCCTGCGCCCCGGTAATCAGCAATCCGCGTGCCGACCTGCGTGGCAAGGTCGTCAAGATTTGCCCAAGCTCTTCATTTGCGTTCCCAATCCGGTTGCCCTGTTCGGCAATGCAACTATGTGGCGCGCCTTGAACCTGTCCAGCCATTTCGGCTTTGGCCAAGGCGTTTTGCACCGGGCAATGTGGCTGGATTTTCGGAAAGGACCGGTTAACCATACCCTTTCCAGTTGGTTAACGAAAAATTCTATGTATCTGATGATAAACAGGAAAACACGATGTCCAAAAGTTGGACATCCCCGGTTTTCGGTCAATCCGCGCCTTCCAGCCTGATCCGCATCTCGCGCAGAACCGGGATGACAGCGCGGACCCGGTCCGCCCCCAGCGCCCGGACAACCTCGGCGATCAGCGGGGCCACGGATTGCACCGCCGCATCCCGCGCCGCCCGGCCCGAGGGCGAAAGGCCGACGAATTTCTGCCGCGCATCATCCCAATCGGGCCGAATATGGATATGGCCCGCTATTTCCAGCTTGGCCAATGTATTGGTCATGGCCCCACGGGTCACATGAAAAGCCTTGGCCAACTGGGCCGGGGTCCTTTCGTCCTGCAGCCGGGCCAGATGGTTCAGCACCGAGAAATGCGACAGCTCCATCCCCTTGGGCAAAGCCTTGCCGACCCGGTTGCGCGCCAATTGATCGGCCATGAACAACTCGCCAAACAGCGCCACCGCGATATCTTCGGTCCGCTCGCTCATGTCTGGGGCCCGCTGAACTTGGCGTCGTGGTTCAGCGATGGGATGCGGGCACGGGCGCGGCCCACCTCGGCCAGATCGATCTGGACGAAGGTCACGCCGGGGTGGGTGCCGCCATCGGCCAGAACCTCGCCCCAGGGTGAAATGGCCAGCGAATGCCCATGCGTCCGCCGCCCTTTGCCATGGCTCTCGACATGGTGGCCCGTTTGGGCCGGGGCCAGCACGAAACAGGTGTTTTCAATCGCACGGGCGCGCAACAGCGCCTCCCAATGGGCCGCACCGGTGATGTGATTGAACGCGGACGGCACGGTCAGGATCTGCGCCCCGGCCTGGGCCAGTTTGCGGTAAAGCCTGGGGAACCGCACATCATAACACACGGTCATACCGATGCGGCCCAGGGGCGTATCTGCCAGCACGGCCCGCGACCCCGGACGAATGGCGGCGGATTCGCGGTAAATCTCGGTTTCCGAGACATTCACGTCGAACATGTGGATCTTGTCATAACGGGCCACAATGCCGCCATCCGGCCCGATCAGGAAAGAACGGTTGGCAAAACGCCCATCCTTGCCCCTGACCTTCACCACCAGGGACCCGATCAGCAACCAGACCTTCAGCTTGGCCGCCTCTTCACGCAGCTCGGCCAAGGTCAGATCGCTGGCCTCGTGGCGAAACACCTCGCGCTGGTAGGCGCGGTTCGAGGACAGGCCATTGGTGGCTTCCGGTGTCAGTATGAAATCCGCCCCGCCCGCTTTGGCCATGCGGACAAATTCCAGCGTCGCGGCCAGATTGTGGGCCGGATTGTCCGAAACATTCAGTTGAACCAAGGCGGCGCGCATCAAGCCAGCATCGGGTCAAGCGCGCCTTCGTAATCCAGCGCATGCAGATCATCACAGCCGCCGACATGCCTGCCGTTGATGAAAATCTGCGGCACCGTCCGGCTGCCCCCGGCCCGCGCCGTCATCTGCGCGCGCAATTCAGGGTCACCACTGACATCCATTTCGGTGAAGGCCGCACCTTTCTTGCGCAAAAGCTGCTTGGCAGCCAGGCAATAGGGGCAGGTCGGCGTGGTGTAGATTTCGATCTTAGTCATGGCTTGGTCCTCGTCGCCGGTCACAATAGCGATTTAGTTGCCTTTCGCAACGCGTGCCATGACCAGAACGGATACCCCGCTTGCACCCGCCGCAATGCAGGCCTCTGCGGCCGAGGCCAATGTGGCCCCCGACGTCATCACGTCGTCGACCAACAGGATGTGACGCCCCTCGATCCGGTTCAGGCGGCGGGGGTGCGGGGTGATGGCCCCGTCCATATTGGCAAAGCGCCCATCCCGGGTCTTGCCATCCTGATTTCCCGTGCTGCGACGGCGTTGCAAAAGGTCGGGGCAATGGTCCAGCCCGGCCAGACGTGCCACGGCCGCAGACAGCAAAGCCGCTTGATTGTAGCGCCGCTTGATCAGCCGGAGCCAATGCAAGGGCACCGGGGCCACCAGCATTCCCGGCACCAGAATCGGTTGCGCCGCATGGGCCATCCAGGCGGCCACCGGTCGGGCAAGGTCGATCCGGTCGCCATGTTTCAGCGCCAGAACCAGTTTGCGGGCATTGTCCTGGTACAAAAGGGCCGCACGACCCTGACCCCAAGGCCGGGCAATGGTCAGGCAATCGTCACACAGAACCTCGGGCGCTTCATCCTCGCCCGGCAGGGGAGTGCCGCATTTCGTGCAGGTCAGTCCCGTGACAAAGGGCGTCTCGCGCCAACAGGTGGCACACAGGCCGAAATCCGTGGTGACACGGGCATCACAGCTTAGGCATTGTGGCGGATAGACCACATGCAGCAAGGCTTGCATTCCCACACCGACCTCCTTACCCCAAGGACCCATGCAACCGCCCGTCCTGACCGACCGCAAGGCTTTGACCCGCAACCGCAGCCGTGCAACCGCGCTGTTCTTGCAAGACATGGCCGTGACGGAAGTACAGGAGAGACTCGGCGAGGTTAACAGAACCTTTACAAAGCCCGTCGTCGTGACGGGTTTTCCCCAGCTGTGGCCGCAAATGCCCAGCGTTGCAGATGATGAGGTTCTGGCCCTGACCGAAGGCGCGCAGGATCTGGTGATCCACGCTTTGTGTCTGCATTGGGCCAGCGATCCGGTCGGACAATTGGTGCAGTGTCGGCGCGCCTTGCAACCGGATGGCTGGTTCATCGCTTTGATGTTCGGCGGACAGACCCTGCACGAATTGCGCGCCTGCCTGGCCCAGGCGGAGGCCGAGGTGACGGGCGGCCTGTCGCCGCGCGTTCTGCCAATGGGCGAAATACGCGACCTGGGTGCGCTTTTGCAGCGGGCCGGGTTTGGCCTGCCGGTGGCGGACAGTTTCACGACCACCGTGCGTTACCGCGATGCCTGGCATCTGATGCGCGATCTGCGGGCCATGGGCGAGGGCAATGCCCTGTCGGCCCGCCTGCGCTATCCGACGCGGCGCGCGGTTCTTGACCGCGCTGCCCAGCATTATCAGGCTCTGCAAGGCCCGGATGGCCGCATTCCTGCGACATTCGAGATTGTTGTTCTGACGGGATGGGCCCCGCATGAAAGCCAGCCCAAGCCCTTGCGTCCCGGATCAGCCTCGGCGCGACTGGCCGACGCGCTGCAAGCGGCCGAATTGAAATTGCCGCGCTAGTTGACCTGCGCGCCCAGTCGCCTATCTGGGGGGAAGATGAAGGAGTTGCCATGAAGGCTGTCGCCCCAGGAACCGGACGTCTTGCCCATGCCGGGGCGGATCACCCCCCGGTCAAGGTCCCGAAAGTCGGCGTCCTTTTGGCCAATCTTGGCACGCCGGATGCCACGGATTACTGGTCGATGCGGCGGTATCTGAGCCAGTTTCTGTCGGACAAAAGGGTGGTCGATATGCCCGATTGGAAATGGCAGCCGATCCTGCAACTGATCATCCTGTCGTTTCGCCCGCAAAAATCGGGGGCGAACTATGCCAAGATCTGGAACAGGGACCGCAATGAAAGCCCGCTTCTGACCATCACGCGCGACCAGACCGAAGCTTTGGCCCAGACCCTGACCGACCGTTATGGCGATCAGATCATGGTCGATTTCTGCATGCGCTATGGCAATCCCGCGACGCCCGCCAAAGTGCGCGCGATGGTTGAAGCCGGCTGCGAAAAGATCCTGTTCTTCCCGCTCTACCCCCAATACGCGGGCGCAACCTCGGCCACGGCCAATGACGCCTTCTTTGCGGCTTTGGGCCGCGAAAAGCGCCAGCCCGCTGCACGGACAGTTGCCGAATATTTCGAACATCCCGACTATATCGCCGCTTTGGCCGGGTCGGTCACCCAGGCCTATGCTGCCCTGGACCATGTGCCCGACAAGCTGGTGACCAGCTATCACGGAATGCCCAAACGCTATCTGATGGAGGGCGATCCCTACCATTGCCAGTGCCGGAAAACGACCCGGCTCATGCGCGAAAAGCTGGGATGGGACAAGGACCGCATTGATGTGACGTTTCAATCGGTCTTTGGTCGCGATGAATGGCTGAAGCCCTACACCGTCGTGCATGTGGCAGAACTGGCGAAATCGGGGGTCAAAAGCCTGGCCGTCATGGCCCCGGCCTTTTCAGCCGATTGCATCGAAACCCTGGAAGAGATCGAGGGCGAGATTCGCGAGGCTTTCCTGCATGCCGGGGGGCAGCGGTT
>JAYSWK010000135.1:0-5315 GCA_043718085.1 Rhodobacterales bacterium | reverse complement strand
CCCCGTCCGCCAGATCCCGCGCCGCAGCCTCGGCCGCAGCCCCCATTCCGGCAATGCCGATCACATTCTCGGTCCCGGCCCGGCGGCCCATTTCCTGCCCGCCGCCCCGCAGCAGGGGCGATATGTCCAGCCCGTCGCGCAGGATCAGCGCCCCGACACCCTTTGGACCGCCGAACTTATGCGCCGAAACCACGGCCATATCGGCCCCGGACCAGGCAAAGCTGAACGGCACCTTGCCGACCGCCTGGACGATATCCAGCATCAGCCAGCTGGCATGGCGCGCGCCGTAAACCCAACCCTGGGCCGTCTTTTCCGGCGGCTCGGTGAGAATGCCGGTTTCATTGTTGGCATAGCCCATGGCCAGCGCATGGCCATCCGCCGCCTGACCGCCGCTGCGAAAATGCGTCCAAAGGCAATCATGCGACGTCGGATCGACCCAGATGTCATGACCCTGGGGCAGGCGTGACAGGACAGACGCCGCCTCGGTCGCCCCCGAGGTAAAGATGACCTCGGACGCAGCACAGCCCACCGCCGCCGCCACCTGCGCCCGCGCCCGTTCGACCAGGGCCCGCGCCGCCCGCCCCTCGCCATGCACCGAGGACGGATTGCCGACCACATCCATGGCCTGCACCATCGCCGCCCGCGCCTCGGGGCGCAGCGGTGCGGTGGCATTCCAATCCAGATAGGTCCGGCTCACGCGCGCGCCCCTTCAACCTGTTTCAAATACTCATTCCTCGTCCACCACCCGAAACAGGGCAGGCACGGCCGGACAAGGCTGCATCTCGTTGCGGATCACGTCCGACAGCCGGGTCTGGTGCAAGAACACATAGACATTGGCCGACAACCCTTCCCACAGCCGGTTGGTCAGGCTTTGCGCCCGTGACCCCGACACCCCGCCCGACGCCCCTGCCCCGGTGTGCAAGGCATCGACCGTTTCCTCGACCGCCTGCATCACTTCCGAGATGCGGATGGCATCGGGGCTTTTGGCCAGACGGTAGCCGCCACCGGGGCCGCGCACCGCCTCGACCAGACCCGCCCGGCGCAGTTTGACGAAAAGCTGCTCCAGATAGGGGAGCGAAATATCCTGCCGTTTGGCGACCGCTGCCAGCGACATCAGATCCTCGACCTGACCCGTGCCGGTTTCGGCCAGGGCCAGATCGGCCAGGGCCACCATGGCATAACGTCCTTTGGTCGACAGTTTCATTGCAGTTAAGCCCCTTGGCCCAGCCATTCCCATTGACGTCAAGCGCCCCGGCCATTACCTGAAAGCCGGACCCGATGCGTGGCGATCGCCACCCTTGGAATGGTTCTAAGTTATCTGAGCGATTTCGTCAACAATCGCCCTCACACCAGGCAGGACACATGCCCGAAGTCATTTTTGCTGGCCCAGAAGGCCGCCTCGAAGGTCGCTACCATCCCCAGAAGGATCGCGATGCCCCCATCGCCATCGTGCTGCACCCCCATCCGAATTATGGCGGCACGATGAACAACAAGGTTGTCTACAACCTGCATTATGCGTTCTACAACCTTGGCTTCACCGTGATGCGGTTCAATTTCCGCGGCGTGGGGCGCAGCCAGGGCGAATATGACCTGGGCATCGGCGAATTGTCGGATGCGGCCAGTGCGCTGGACTATCTGCAATCGATGAACCAGAACGCCAAGCATTGCTGGGTCGCAGGCTTTTCCTTTGGCGCCTGGATTGGCATGCAGCTATTGATGCGCCGCCCCGAGATCACCGGCTTCATCTCGGTCGCACCCCCCGCCAATCTCTATGACTTCTCGTTCCTTGCCCCCTGCCCCTCGTCCGGGCTGATCATCAACGGCACGGCCGACAAGGTCGCCCCGCCCAAGGACACGATCAGCCTGGTCAACAAGCTGCATGAACAAAAGGGCATCACCGTCACCCATGCCCAGATCGAAGGGGCCGATCACTTCTTCAAGGATGAAGAGGCGCATATGAAGCCGATGATCGACACCGTCTCGACCTATGTCAAACGCCGCCTGTCCGAGGTGTCGCGGTAATGGGCATTCTGCAGGATCTGACCGAAGCTTTGGCCAGGGACACCGTCAAGGCCATGGACGAGTTTGGCGATGAACGCCTGCATGAACGGGTGGCCAAGGTCCTTCTGGACATGTCGCCCACAACGCAGGAAGCCTATATGACCGCGATGCGCGCCCTCTTGGCCGAGCGCAAGGGCCGCGCCTATCTGGAACAGACGATCAAGGCCAAACGCGACGGCACCGCGGCCCCCAAGGCGCCTTTCAACCCCGACGCCGCGCATTGAGGGGTCCGGCCCAGAACGGGCGCCTGCAGGCCCAGCTGGATTTCCTGAACGAGGCGGACCGTCTGAAATCGGTGTTGCGCGCCACGACTTTGGTCGACGGGTCGCGGCGCGAAAACTCGGGCGAACATTCCTGGCATCTGACGCTTTACGCCATGGTCCTGGCCGATCAGGCCGCGCCGGGTGTCGATATCAACCGGGTGATCCGCATGCTGATCCTGCATGACCTGGTCGAGATCGACGTAGGCGATGTGCCGATCCATTCGGCTGGTGGTGCTGCCCACGGCAGCGCCGAAACCCAGGCCGCCGAGGCGCGCGCCGCCGACCGCATCTTTGGCCTTCTGCCCGTCGATCTGGCCCGCGATCTGCGCGCCCTTTGGGAGGAATTCGAGGCCGCCATCAGCCCGGACGCCATTTTCGCCAAAAGCCTGGACCGGGTTCAGCCCGTCTTGGCCAATCTGCTTAGCGGTGGCGGCACCTGGCGCGATTACAACGTCACGGCACAGCAGCTGGAAGACCGCGTTGGCGTCAAAGTCGCGCGCGGTGCGCCCGCCCTTTGGACCCATGTGCGCGCCCTGACGCGGGTGTTTTTCGGGGATTGAGGGCCAAGGCAATATCTGTTGTGCTTAATCTGCGACCACAGGGTGCGGGCGGGAAAGTATACGGCTGCATACCGCCTTTCCTTTCACCGTCAATTAACCTAAACAGCCGAAAAGATTGCATGTGAAAGGGCCCGGTCATGACCAAAATCAAGGTAGCCAACCCCGTCGTGGAACTCGATGGCGACGAGATGACCCGGATCATCTGGGATTTCATCAAGAAAAAGCTGATCCTGCCCTATCTTGACCTTGATCTGAAATATTTCGACCTTGGCATCGAGGAGCGGGATCGCACCAACGACCAGATCACCGTGGACAGCGCCGAGGCGATCAAGAAATACGGCGTGGGCGTGAAATGCGCGACGATCACCCCGGATGAGGCGCGGGTCGAGGAGTTTCACCTTAAACAGATGTGGAAATCGCCCAACGGCACGATCCGCAACATTCTGGGCGGGGTTATCTTTCGCCAGCCGATCCTGTGCCGCAACGTGCCCCGGCTGGTGCCCGGCTGGACCAAACCCATCGTGGTCGGCCGCCATGCCTTTGGCGATCAATACAAGGCCACCGATTTCCGCTTTCCGGGGGCTGGCAAGCTGACGATGAAATTCGTCGGAAACGACGGCACCGTGATCGAGAAAGCGGTCTATGATGCCCCCTCGTCCGGGGTCTATATGGGCATGTACAATCTGGATGACAGCATCATCGACTTTGCCCGCGCGTCGCTGAACTATGGGCTGAACCTGGGCTGGCCGGTCTATCTGTCCACCAAGAACACGATCCTCAAGGCCTATGACGGCCGGTTCAAGGATCTGTTCCAGAAGATCTATGACGAAGAATTTGCCGAGGCGTTCAAGGCCAAGGGCATCCATTACGAACACCGCCTGATCGACGACATGGTGGCAAGCGCCATGAAATGGTCGGGCGGCTATGTCTGGGCCTGCAAGAACTATGACGGCGATGTGCAGTCCGACACGGTGGTGCAGGGCTTTGGCTCGCTGGGTCTGATGACCTCGGTCCTGATGACGCCCGATGGCAAGATCGTCGAGGCCGAGGCGGCGCATGGCACGGTGACCCGCCACTTCCGCGAACATCAAAAGGGCAAGGCGACCTCGACCAATTCGGTGGCCTCGATCTATGCTTGGACGGGTGGCCTCAAGCATCGCGCCAAGCTGGATGACAATGCGAACCTCATGCGCTTTGCCACCACGTTGGAACAGGTCACCGTCCAGACGGTCGAAGATGGCTGGATGACCAAGGATCTGGCCCTGCTGGTCGGCCCGGATCAGAAATGGCTGACCACGATCGCGTTCCTTGAAAAAGTCGATGATTATCTGAACAAGGCGCTTGGGGGCTGAACACCGTGCAGCGGCTCGGGCTGATGTACACCTGCCTGAACGATGTCTTCATTCTGCACTGGGGCGACGCAACCCGGATCGGCTATGGCTTGACCGTGCTTTACGTTGTGGCCAGCGCGCTGTTCCTGCGCGCCGCCTTGAGCCGCGGCCCGTGGCAGCCACAAGAGCGGCTGATCTGGCTGATCTGCACGGCGATCCTGGTGTTGATGACGCTGAACAAACAGATGGACCTGCAGCGGACCGTGGTCTGGGCCGGGCGCTGTGTGGCCAGCAAGGAAGGTTGGCTTGACCAAAGCCTGGAGGTCGAGACGAAGTTCGGCCATCTGGTCCTGTTGGCCGTCGTGGCCCTGACCATGACGCTGGGCTGGGTCTGCCGCACGGTCTTGCGTGACAATGGCCCGTTGTTTCTGGGCATGGTCCTGATTTTGGGCTTTGTCACATTGCAGATTGCCAGGTTCGATCAGCTTGTCGGCACCATGAGCCATGTCTTCCCTTCGTACCGTTTGCACCGGATCCTGGAGGGGGTGGCCTTGGGCGTTCTGATCTGGGCCGCGTTGCGAAAGCGCCCGCTTTGGCCGCGCGAAACCAAAACGCCGTGAGGCTATGGCCTTCCGGGCGCAAACCCTGTAAGGCCCTCGCAACCGCAGAAAAGTGAAAGAGACGCCTCCGATGGAGCTTCGCAACATCGCCATTATCGCACATGTCGACCATGGCAAGACCACGCTCGTTGACGAGCTTCTCAAGCAGTCCGGCTCTTTCCGCGACAACCAGGCCGTGTCCGAACGGGCGATGGACAGCAATGACATCGAACGCGAGCGCGGCATCACCATTCTGGCCAAATGCACCAGCGTTGAACATAACGGTCTGCGCATCAACATCGTCGACACCCCCGGCCACGCCGATTTCGGCGGCGAGGTCGAACGCATCCTGAACATGGTGGACGGGGTCTGCCTGCTGGTCGACGCCGCCGAAGGCCCGATGCCGCAGACCAAGTTCGTGCTGGCCAAGGCGCTGGCGCTGAACCTGCGGCCCATCGTCGTGCTGAACAAGGTCGACAAGGCCGACGCCGAACCCGACCG
>JAYSWK010000134.1:0-5317 GCA_043718085.1 Rhodobacterales bacterium | reverse complement strand
CTTACTTTTTGCAGCAATGTCATCCCGTTCTCTCCTCCTGTCAGCCATGCACGGCGGTCAAGCCAGCTACCCGCGCAAGTTTCTTGTCGTCCTCGCGGCCATATGACCATATAGACGCAGCCGAACCCGCCTCCAAGCGTGAGCCTTTGATGAGCGCCACTTCTTCCCTGCGCCCCGTGCTGCCCCCCGACATCCGCGCCCGCAAGGGCCAGACCCCGCTTGTCGTGCTGACCGCCTATACGACGCCGATGGCCCGGCTGGTCGATGCCCATTGCGATGTGGCCCTTGTGGGGGATTCCGTTGGCATGGTGCTGCACGGCCTGACCTCGACCCTTGGCGTGACGATGGAGATGATGGTCCTGCACGGCCGCGCCGTGGTCCGCGGCCTGACCCGCGCCATGCCGGTGATCGACATGCCCTTCGGCTCGTACGAGGAAAGCCCCGAACTGGCCTATCGCAACGCCGCCCGCCTGATGGTGGAAACCGGGGCGCCCGCGGTCAAGCTTGAAGGCGGGGCCCACATGGCCGACACCATCGCCTTCCTGACCCGACGCGGCGTGCCCGTCATGGCCCATATCGGCCTGACACCCCAATCGGTGAACACCCTTGGCGGCTACAAGGTCGTAGGCCGAGAGGGCGAGGCTGACGGCGTCATGGCCGATGCCCGCGCCGTGGAAAAGGCGGGTGCCTTTTCCGTCGTGATCGAGAAAGTCCCCGTCGGCCTGTCCGCCCGGATCACCCAGTCGCTTTCCATCCCCACCATCGGCATCGGTGCCGGCGCCCATTGCGACGGCCAGGTTCTGGTCGTCGATGACATGCTGGGCATGTTCACCGATTTCCGCCCAAAATTCGTGCGCCGCTATGCCGAACTTGGCCAGGCCGCGGGCCAAGCCATCGCCGAATTTGCCGACGATGTCCGCGCCCGCCGCTTCCCCGCCCCCGAACACGGCTTTTCGGACGAGGCGCCCAAGGGCTCCAAACCTTGACCCTCCTTTTGCGGACCGTGGCCGAGATGCGCGCCCTCTCTGCGGGCTGGCGCGCCCAGGGGCAAAGCATTGGCCTTGTGCCCACGATGGGCGCGCTGCATCAGGGCCATCTGTCGCTTGTCCGGGCCGCCAAAGCCTGCGACCGTGTCGTCGTGACCATCTTCGTGAACCCCAGGCAGTTCAACAACCCCGATGACCTGGCCAGATACCCGCGCACCGAAGATGCCGACGCAACCCTTCTTGCCCCGCTTCAGGTCGACGCCATCTTTGCCCCCGCGCCCTATCAGGTCTATCCGCCCGGCTTTGCCACCAGCGTTTCGGTGACCGGCGTGGCCGACCCCCTGGAAGGCGCCCGCCGCCCCGGCCATTTCGACGGCGTGGCCACCGTGGTGACCAAGCTTTTCGGCATGACCCTCGCCACCCATGCCTATTTCGGTCAGAAAGACTGGCAGCAGCTTGCCGTGATCCGTCGTTTCACCGCCGACCTGAACCTGCCGATCCAGATCATCGGCTGCGAAACCATTCGCGATCCCGACGGCCTTGCAATGTCATCCCGCAACACCCGCCTCTCGCCCCCCGCCCGCGCCATGGCCCCCGCTCTTTTTGCGGCACTGACCACTTGCGCCGCCGCCATCCGCGCCGGAACCGAACAAACGACCGCCATCGCCACCGCCAGGGCCCAAATCCGTTCCGCCGGGTTCGAAAGCGTGGATTATATCGTGCTTCGCGATGCCGCGACCCTTGGCCCGGCCACCTCCGGCGCCCCATGTCACCTGCTGGCCGCAGCCTGGCTCGGCGGCGTGCGCCTGATCGACAATATCCCTGTCTGACGGCCGATCCGCCGCCTCAGCATTCCCCTTGGCGTCACGCCCCGGTTTCTGCCAAGATGCGCTGAAGTCGAGGTGCCGATTTTCCCTCGACCATGGGATGTAATTTCGTCTTACATGCCTATCTCGATGCATGTTGTTCAAACGGAGGGCTAGATGGCCGATTTCGACGCTCAGATCAAAGCAAGCCAGGATCAGGTTGCCACCGCACAGTCCAAGATATCCGCGATCACCACACGGATCGAAGAGGCCCGCGCCAAACTTGGCACCGAACAGCAGTTCGACGTGGAAAACGCCACGCTGGAAGACGTGCGCCAGCACACCGATCTGATGAATGCCAATATCGCCGAACTGATCATGGGTCTGGACGATGTCACAGCCGGGTTTTCCGCGGAATTCGCCGAAATGCGGTCCAAGACCGGGATGGAAAGCTTCATCGGCATCTTTTCCTCGTCCAAGTCGGAATCGATGCGCCAGGAACGTATGCGCACCGCTACGATCGACGACAAATTGCAGGATCTGATCTCGAAATCCGACGTCATCGTGCGGCTGCTGCAAGGCCAGTTGAACATGCTTAACGATCAGAAGACCAAGGTCGAGGCGAACCTGGGCGAGACGCTGACCGACCGCGAAGCCACAGTCGGTGCGCTGGAATCCGTTCGCTCGCAGATTGACGCGATGGACCCGCAGATCATCGAACTGGAAAACAAGATCTCGGTCGAACAGGACGCCGCCGCCCGCACCAAATTGGAAACCGACCTTGCCGCATTGAACACCCATTACAATGCGCTGGTGCAGGACGAACAGGTGCAACTGGCCAAAAGCCAGACGCTGGAACGTTATATCGAAAAGGGCAAGACCTGGGTGGACAGCCTGCAAAACCAATCCGCGACCCAGCTTGTCCTGATCAACAAACTGCAAACCGACACCCGCCAGCGCGTGGTCCTGTACGATGCCCTCAGCGCCTCGCTCAAGACCGCGCAACAGCAGGAAGTGGCCCACAAGATCAACGAAATCGGCGTTCAGACCGACCAGGAAGCCCAGGTCGCCATGGCCGCCATTGGGGCGGCCACCAACGACAAGATGGCCGAAATGCTTGAGGCGCACGAGGGGCATATGGTGTTCGCCCGCCAGGTGCTGGAACAAAAGGCCAAGGCGGATGAGCGGTTCGCCCGGCGCTTTGCCGCGATCGTCGAGAAGCACGACAAGAATGCGTATGGGGAATAAGTGGCTGACGATTCCGTCAAACAGGCCTTGGTGGACGACCATGCCGAACTTGACGACACCCTCGTCGTGCGGCGCTACTTTGCCAAGTTCGACCGCATCACCGGCCTATTGTCCCGTGTCGCATCCGAGGTGGAAAACGACGGCCGCCTGACCCGGACCGAAGCGCATGTCCTGGGCAAGTATCTGACCAAACTTGCCGGCACTTTTGCGGCCTTGGCCGACAAATGCCTGATGACCGGCCGTGCCCCCGGCGCGCCCAAACTGACCTTCGACCGCCACGAAAGCGGCTTTCCGGTAGCGCAGGAGTTGATGGTCATGGCCGTCGATGCCCAGCAGGCCGAAAAGAACCTGGGCGGTCTGGCCTCGGCGACCGAGCTCAAGGACAGCATGGTGCGCCGCATCCTGCAGGACCTGACCCTGCCCTTGGATCTGCAATTCGCCATGTCGCAGCGCCTGTATTACGAGGCGCTGACCCGCGGCAGCCTGTTCTGGACCCGCAATGACCCCGATGCCCAATGGATCGAAGACAAGGGCGATCGGCGGCATTATCTGATCCATTGGGCGGTCTACGATACCCAGGTCAACCTTCCGGTCGTCTATCTCTTGAATCTGGAGGACAGCGGCAAACGCCCCCTGCCCAATGACGACAACCGCTGGCCGCAAGCCCGGGCGCATCTGATGGCGCAGTCGCTGGATGGGCTGAAACTGCTGACGATCGCCACCGGATTTGACAAGGATTTCGCCGACCTTCACCCCAAACGCCTACGCCGCATTCACCTGGGGCCAATGTATTCCCACGATTTCACCCTGCAATCCGGGCCGATCTCCGATGTGCTGGCCAACGCCAATGCGCCTGACGGCGAGGATTGGGCGCTGGTCTGGACCGTCGAGGATCTGGTCAGCGAGCGCGAGGAAGAGGTCAGTGCCGGATGGTTCGCCAAAGTCGAACGGCAAATCTTCGCACTCGACCCCTTTTCCGGGCGCGGCGCCGATACCGGGGCCACGCGGACCGAACGCATGGTCATCCTGCCCGAAAGGCCCTATCAGGCCTTGGTGGAGCTGAACCCACCCGGCTTCCGATCCGTTCGGAAATTCGTGGTGGGCGCCGGTGACCGCATCATTCCAGCCTAAGGGACCGCCATGACCAAATGCCAATTCTACCGGACCGAAATGGTCACCTCCCGCGCCCATGCCGCCCATTCCGGCCGCCGCGAGCCGCCACCCCAGCGCAGCCTGGCGGGCTTTTGCACCCATGACGCCAGCCCGGTGGACCGCACCAAGGCTGTGACCGTGATGGGCGGGGCCAAGATGCTGACCTGTGGCGGCGATATCGCCAAATGCATGATCCCCGACAAGCTGTGAGGCAGTAATGAGCGGCGCCCGCGATACGATGGAACTTGGCGAAGCCAGCATTCGCGCCCAATACGACGCGGCGCTGGCCTTGCTGTCCGGCTTTGACCATGCGCCGCGACTGGCCAAGGCCATGGACATGGGCACGCCGGAACGCTCGCCCGGGATCGGCACGCGCCCCCGCTTCCGCTCGACCACGCCTGGTCTTGTGACCCAGTCCACGGCCCGCCCCGGCGCGGTGCGTCTGGTCGATCGGATCCAGGGACTGGGCGATGGCCTGACCTCGCCGCTGCAGGCCTCGGTCCTTGGCGCGCTGCGGCGCGGTCTGGCGATTGCCTTGGCCATGGGAGCAGAGTTTGCCGCCGCCTCGGGTTTGGGCGAACTAAAAAAGGCCAACCTCGAAGCCCGCCTTCCCGACACCCGCCGCGCCGAATTCGGCGAATTTCTGTCCGCCGAAGCCCTGATTTCCCTGCATGTCTTCGCCAATGCCACGGCCTTTCTTCTGGCCCCGCATTTGGGGTCGATTTCGGCCGAGATCGGCGATGTCGAAGAGGTTTTGACCGACAATGCCCTGCTCGCCCTGCAAGGCACGTTGTGGGAGCTTGATCAGGACATCACAACCACCGCCAGCGACGAGCCGCGCCTGGCCGCCACCATCGCCGCCTTTTGCGAAGCCCTGATGAAGAAAGTGTCCCTGCGGGCCGAGGCCGCACCCCGCCTTGGCGGTTTCACCAGCGGCTCCTGGAAGGTCGAGGCTGACGGGCTGGCCCTGGCCGGGTTCAAACCCGCGCGGGCCTCCAAGGGCGGCGCCTTGTCCATGCAGTTCAAGAAGCCGTCTGAAGTCGTGGGCAACCATATCGCCAAATACCAAAGCCTGAAACTGGCCAAGATGCTGATGGCCTATGATTTCGACCGCCGCCTGAACCC
>JAYSWK010000133.1:0-5321 GCA_043718085.1 Rhodobacterales bacterium | reverse complement strand
TGGATTGGCCTTGCTGGAGCCGCGCGGCGAAGTTATTCAAGCGACAAGTCTTTCGCGGCACGATGGGGTTTCCATGACCAAGCTTGTCACCATTTTCGGCGGTTCCGGCTTTGTGGGGCGCTATGTTGCCCGGCGCATGGCCAAGGCGGGCTGGCGTGTCCGCGTCGCCTGTCGGCGGCCGAACGAGGCTCTGTTCGTGCGGTCTTATGGTGCGGTGGGTCAAGTCGAGCCGGTGTTTTGCAACATCCGCGATGATGCCTCGGTCAAAGCGGCGCTGATGGGGGCTGAGGCTGCGGTGAATTGCGTGGGCACGTTCGATCGCGGTGGGGCCAATAATTTCGACGCGGTCCAAGCCGAGGGGGCCGGGCGGATTGCGCGGCTGGCGGCAGAGGCCGGGGTGGCGGCGCTGGTCCATATCTCGGCCATCGGGGCGGATAGAGAGGCGACGTCGGACTATGCCCGCACCAAGGGTGAGGGGGAGGCCGCGGTTCTGGCGGCCTATCCCGCGGCGATGATCCTGCGGCCGTCGGTGATTTTCGGCAATGAGGACGGCTTTTTCAACCGTTTTGCCGGTATGGCCAAGATGGGTCCGGTCCTGCCACTGGTCGGGGGCAATACCCGCTTTCAGCCGGTTTCGGTGGAAGATGTCGCGGCGGCGGCGGTGAAGGGTGTGTTGGGCGAGGCGCAGGGCATCTACGAATTGGGCGGGCCGGTGGTTGATACGTTGCGCGGCCTTGTGGCCACAATGTTGGGTGTCATTCAGCGCCGGCGTCTGGTCGTCAACCTGCCGTTCTGGGTGGGTTCCACGATGGGGGGTCTGCTGGGTGCGGGGTCGGCGCTGACGCTGGGTTTGATCAAGAACCGGATCCTGACGCGGGATCAGGTGCGCAGCCTGAGAGTGGATGTGGTCGTGGGCAAGGATGCCCGGACCCTGGCCGACCTGGGCATTACCGCCACGAGTTTTGCAGCGGTGATCCCGGAATATCTGTGGCGTTTTCGCCCGTCGGGCCAGTATGCGGCGATCAAATCTTCGGCCAAGCACCTGAAGAAGATCTGACCTTAATGATTTACCGCCGCAGGAGGCCGGATTGGATTTTATCAGCGACGTCGTTTTGGGGGTGATCGAGGGGATCACCGAGTTCTTGCCCGTGTCCAGCACCGGGCATTTGTTGCTGGCCGAACATTGGCTGGGCGCGCGGTCCGAAACCTTCAACATCGTCATCCAGTCGGGCGCCATACTGGCGGTGACGCTGATCTATTGGCGCCGGATTCTGGGGCTGGTGCGCGATTGGCGGCTGCCGGAGAACCGCGATTACCTGATCAAGCTGACCATCGCCTTTCTGATCACGGCGGTGCTGGGTCTGGTGGTCAAGAAGCTTGGGGTTGAACTGCCGACCACGATCCAGCCGGTGGCCTGGGCGCTGGTGCTGGGCGGGGTCTGGATGATCCTGGCCGAATGGCTGGCGGCGCGGCAAGAGGATCGAACGGCGATCACGTGGCGCGTGGCTGTGGCCGTGGGTCTGGCTCAGGTCGTCGCCGGTGTCTTTCCGGGCACGTCACGTTCGGCCGCCACGATCTTTGTCGCCATGCTGCTGGGCACGTCGAACCGGGCCGCCGCGACGGAGTTTGCCTTTCTGGTCGGCATCCCGACGATGTTCGCGGCCAGCGGTTATGAACTGCTCAAGCAGATGCGGGGCGGCATGGTCGAGGGTGATTGGACATCGCTGGGCGTAGCCTTTGTGGCCTCGACCGTGACGGCCTTTGTCGCGGTCAAATGGTTGCTGACCTATATCCGCAGCCACAACTTCACGGTGTTTGCGGTCTATCGCATCCTGTTTGGCGGGCTGTTGCTGATCCTGAGCAGCACGGGCACCATCGGCTGACCCCGACGAATCAGGTCGGTTTGCGGTGGATTCGGCGGGATTTCCGCTTGATAGGGAATTGATACTGACCTATTTAGGCAAGAATTCTGATCTGTCGGGGGCTTTGGCATGAATAAACCTGTAAATAGGTAACTTATGCTGACTTTTATTTCTGCCTGACCCGCGCTATCACATCGGTCCCGAGGGATCGAACCGAAAGGCGCGCCATGGCCGTGCAACACATGCTGAAATTCGTTGATCTGGCCAAGGAGATGCCGGAAAAGCGCCCGGCCAGCCTGCGCGCCGAGGATTTCCATGAGATCTATCGCCAATTCGCCGCAGACAAGGCCGCGGAACAGGCGGGCCGGTGCAGCCAATGCGGCGTGCCCTATTGCCAGACCCATTGCCCCTTGCACAACAACATCCCCGACTGGCTGCGCCTGACGGCCGAGGGGCGGCTGCAAGAGGCCTATGAGCTGTCGCAGGCCACCAATACCTTCCCGGAAATCTGTGGCCGCATCTGCCCGCAGGACCGGTTGTGCGAAGGCAATTGCGTGATCGAACAATCGGGACATGGCACGGTCACCATTGGTTCGGTCGAAAAATATCTGACGGATCTGGCCTGGCAAAACGGTTGGGTCAAGCCGATCCGCCCCCATGCCGAACGCAGCGAATCGGTCGGGATCATTGGCGCTGGCCCCGGGGGACTTGCGGCGGCGGATGTGCTGCGGCGCGCAGGGGTGCAGGTCACGGTCTATGACCGCTATGACCGCGCCGGGGGGCTGCTGACCTATGGCATCCCGGGGTTCAAGCTGGAAAAGCCTGTGGTCCTGCAACGGATCGAACAGCTGGAGGCGGCGGGCGTGCAATTCGTACTGAACTGCCGGGTGGGGATCGATCTTTCGTTCGACGCCATTCGCGGCCAGCACGATGCGGTGCTGATCGCCACGGGGGTTTACCGATCGCGCGACATTGCCGCACCGGGCGTGGGGGCTGCGGGCATCGTCAAGGCGCTGGACTATCTGACCGCCAGCAACCGCAAAAGCTTTGGCGACGAGGTCGAGGCGTTTGACAGCGGCGTGCTGAATGCCATGGGAAAGCGGGTCGTGGTGATCGGGGGTGGCGACACGGCGATGGACTGTGTCCGCACGGCCATCCGGCAGGGGGCCCTGTCGGTCAAATGTCTGTATCGGCGCGACAAGGCGAACATGCCGGGCAGCCAGCGCGAGGTGCAGAATGCCGAGGAAGAGGGCGTCGATTTCGTCTGGCTGACGGCGCCCAGGGGATTCACCGGCGACGCGGCTGTTGACGGGGTCATCGTGCAGCGGATGCGTCTGGGCGACCCGGATGCCAGCGGCCGCCAGTCGCCCGAAGTGATCGAGGATGCCGATTACACCGAGCCTGCCGATCTGGTGGTGCAGGCCTTGGGCTTTGAACCCGAGGATCTGCCGGGCCTTTGGGGCATCAAGGAGCTGGCCGTCACCCGCTGGGGCACGATCAAGGCCGATTTCCGCAGCCATGCCACCAATCTGCCCGGCGTCTATGCGGCAGGCGACATCGTGCGCGGGGCCGCGTTGGTGGTTTGGGCGATCCGGGATGGGCGAGAGGCCGCCGAGAGCATCCTGACCTATCTGGCGCAACCGGCAGCTGTCGCGGCAGAGTGATTTTGCCGTGACCCGCAATGGACCTACAAACGGCGCAGACGCCATCCATGGACTGTCGGATGGGTTTGAGACAGTCGAAATCATCCGGTCAGCTGGCCTGACCAAGTTGGAGAGAATGTGATGCGGACCGCCCTTCTGCCGTTGCTGTTCCTGGCCACCCCCACCCTTGCAGGCACGTTCAGTGCGCCCGAGGGATGCAGCCTTCATCTGACGGTGCAATCGCGCGGTTGCGTCGTGTCGCATTTCTACACCTGCGAAAAGGACCCCAAGGGCAACCAGTGGCGCGCGGATTTCGGATTTGAGGGGCAGTTCTATCTGTCGATGATCGACAGCGAGACGCAGTGGATCGAAAGCTATGAGATCGACCCGACCGGGGCCAATCCGCCAGCCAAGGAAACCCTGGATGCGGATGCCAAGGACCCCGCCTCGTTCACCGAGCTTCTGGAAACCGGGTTGGATACGTTTGACTTCAACCTGACCAAGGAAAGCGGCGAGAAGACGCATATCGTGGGCTTTGACAAGATGACGGGCAAAAGTGCGGTGATCGACGGGGTGCAGTTGAGCCAGACCGAATATGAATACACCCAGACCGATGCGGCGGGCACGGTGTTGCGCCATTCCAAGGGGCGCGAATTCATCAGCGAGGAGCGTCGCAACTTTTATTCGGGCCATTCCGAATGGGAGGGCGACGACGGCAGCTGGGCCACGCTGGAAGGCGCGCCGATTTCGTTCATCCTGCCCGGCGAGCCGGGCTTTGCGGCCACCAAGCCGCTGTTCGAATGTGATGCCGAAATGTCGAGCCTGGAGCAAGGCGGGGATCGCGGATGAGCGGGATGCAGGGCCATTGCCTGTGCGGGGCGGTGACGATTGATGTGGCCGAACACCGGGGTTTCACGGCGGTTTGCCATTGCCGGATGTGCCAGCGCTGGTCGGGCGGGCTGTTCATCTGCGTCCCGGCAGAGGCGGCGGCGGTGCGGGTTGTGGGCCCGGTGAAACGGTTTCGTTCATCCGAAATTGCCGAGCGTGCCTTTTGCGACACCTGTGGATCGCACCTTTGGTACCGCGCCTTTGACGGCGACGGCCATTATGCCCTGGTTCCGGGCCTGTTCGACGCTGCCCGCGACCTGCCCCTGAAAAGCGAGATCTACACCGACCGGGCCTATTGCGGCCTTGCCTTGCCGGGCGATCACCCGCGCGCGACGCGGGCCGAGTTCGAGGCGAAGAATGCCCATCTGGAAGGAGACCTGCCATGACCACCCATGACGCCGCCTGGGTCGCCGCCGAGGAAGCCAAACGCGCTTGGCTGGATGCCAATGGGCTGTACAAGGCCGAGGATGAGCATTCGTCCTGCGGGGTTGGTCTGGTGGTGGCGATCAGTGGCAAGCCGTCGCGGCGGGTGGTGGAAAACGGCATCAGCGCACTGAAGGCGGTCTGGCACCGGGGGGCCGTTGATGCGGATGGCAAAACGGGCGACGGGGCGGGCATTCACGTGCAGATCCCGGTCAAGTTCTTCTATGACCAGGTGCGCCGGACGGGGCATGAGGCGGATACCAAGAAGCTGATCGCGGTGGGTCAGGTGTTTCTGCCGCGCACCGACTTTGGCGCGCAGGAACGCTGCCGGACCATCGTGGAAACCGAAGTGCTGCGGATGGGGCACTATATCTATGGCTGGCGGCATGTGCCGGTGGACACCTCGGTTCTGGGCGACAAGGCCAATGCGACACGGCCCGAGATCGAGCAGATCCTGATCCGCTGCGACAATGGCGCCGATGCCGAGCAGTTTGAACGCGAGTTG
>JAYSWK010000132.1:0-5322 GCA_043718085.1 Rhodobacterales bacterium | reverse complement strand
AAAGTTGGACATCCAGGATTTTCGCCCCCTTTGCCCAAAGAAACCCCCCCTGGCCTTGCGGTCAGAGGGGAGGGTTGTTTTTTCTGCTCTATCTTGCCCGGCGTCCGGTTCCCTTGACAGGTCCCGCGCCCGAATTTCGCTATTTCAGGATCGCATCGCCAAAGCCTGCGCCGCGCGCCTGAACCAGTGCGGCCTGCGCCGCCACCGCCGACCCGAAGGGCCCGGCATAGACGACCTGCAGGATCTTGCCCTTCCGGTCGATCCGTGCGGTTGAAACCGGCAGCCCAAGCGCCATCAACCTTGCCCGCACCGCCGCCGCATTTTCAGGCTGGCCAAAGGTCCCGACCTGCACATAGGACGCATGTCCCGCCACCGCCTGCGTGCCCGCCTGCCTGCCCATCTGCGGGGCCGGGGCCGACATGGTCGACACCGTGACCCGGGCAGTCGCGGCCTTCTGCGGCTTGGCGACAACCAGCTGTGCGGGAACTTCGCGGGTCCAGACCTGATCCTGCTGGGCCTGCCCCTGGGCCGTGCCAACCCCGCGCAATGGGTTCAACCGGTCGTCATCCCAGGCCAGCTTGTAGCCCTTTGGCGGCTTCGGCACCGAATTGTCCACCACCACCGGCGCCGCGACCGTCAGGACCGCCGCTGGCTGCCTGTCGACCCGGGGCTGTGACGGGGCGAACAACATAGCCCAGAAAGTGCCCTGCCGGGGTGCCGCCGCCTGAGGTTGTGGCACCGGTTCCACTTGTGCGGGAACCGCAACCTGCACCGGCCTTGCCGCCGCCACGGGTTCCGGCGCCATATCCTCGTTAACCGCCGCAATCACCGCTGCGCCAAATGTCGGTGGATAGCCGCACAATGGCGCATGATCCCGATTGACCCGCGGCACCCAGTTCACCACGTCCCCAAATCCGGCCCGCAGGAACAGACAGCCCCGATTGTCCACGAATTGTTCGCCCGAGAACCCCGCAGGCGGCAAATTCACCGGCCCGCCCAGCTGCGCAAAGCTTTGCGCCTGGGCAAGACCGCACGTCAGGACCATGGCCAAAACGGCCGTGTTCAGAATTTTCGACAGCATGACTACCCCCGTAGTTGGGGCGAATCATGTATCATCATTGTTTCCGAGTAAAGGGCTAATGCCCTTATTTAGTACCAAACATCCTGTCGCCCGCATCCCCTAGGCCCGGGACAATATATCCATGGTCATTCAGGTGGCTGTCTACCGCTGCTGTGACAATCGGCACGTCCGGATGGGCGAGCTGCATCTGTTTGATCCCCTCTGGCGCGGCCAAAAGGCATAGAAAGCGGATATTCTTGGCCCCGGATTGTTTCAAAAGCGTCACCGCTGCCGCCGACGAATTGCCAGTGGCCAGCATCGGATCGACAACGATGCAGACGCGGTCCTCCAGGTGGTCGGGCAGTTTGCAATAGTATTGCACGGGCTGCAGCGTTACCGGATCGCGGTAAAGGCCGATGAAGCCGACGCGGGCCGCCGGGATCAGTTCTAGAATGCCGTCCAGAAGCCCGTTGCCCGCCCGCAGGATCGACACCAGGGCCAGTTTGCGCCCTTCGATGGCAGGGGCGTCCATCGGCTCCAATGGGGTTTCGATGCGCTTGGTGGTCATGGGCAATTCGCGCGTCACCTCATAGGCCAGAAGCAGGCTGATTTCACGCAGTAACTGGCGGAACGAGGCGGTCGAGGTGTCTTTCTCGCGCATCAGGGTCAGCTTGTGCTGCACCAAAGGGTGCTTCACGACGGTCAGGTTCTCAAGCATCGGCAGCCTCCAGCGTTTTCAGAATTCGGGACTTGGTATCGGCGTCACAGAAGGCCGCGTCAAGCGAGGTCCGGGCGATACCGGCAAAGACGCCGTCATCCCAATCAAATGCCTCGTGCAGCATCTTATATTCGCGTTCCATCGTGGTGTGGAAGAAGGGCGGATCGTCGGTCGAGATGGTGACCTTGACGCCGCGGCGATGCATCTCGCCAATCGGATGTTTGCGAAAGCTTGGGAACAGGCCCAGCGCTACGTTCGAGCCGGGGCAAAGCTCCAACACGACGCCGCTTTCGGCAATCTGGTCTACCAGGGCCATGTCTTCGATGGCCCGTGCCCCATGGCCGATGCGTTCGACCTTGAGATCGGCCATGGCATCGCGCACGGACCCAGGCCCGCCCCATTCGCCGGCATGGGCGGTCAGGCGCAGCCCGGCCTCGCGCGCCATGTCGAATGCATAGGCAAAGTCCTTCGGCCGACCGACCTTTTCATCGCCCGCCAAGCCAAAGCCGGTAATGAAGCGCCCGGCAGTTTCGGCGGCACATTTCGCCGTCTGGCGCGCCTTGTCGGGGCCGAAATGGCGGATACAGGTGATGATGCCGCGCATCGTGATGCCAAAATCGGCCTCGGCCTTGTGGGCGGCCTCCTCGATCGCGTGCAGATATTCCTTCCAGGCACCGACATCACGATTGCCGCAAAAGTCGGGCGACAGGAAGCTTTCGGTATAAACGACGCCGGACTTGGCGCTTTCCTCCAGCACGGCCAGCGTCAAGGCATGGAAATCTTCGGGCCGCTGCAGGGTCGTCGTGGCGGCCTCGTAGACCTTCAGGAAATGCCAAAAGTCGGTGAACTTGTAAGAGCCATCCTCGGCAAACAGCCCGGACAGGTCCATTTTCTTTTGCTTGGCCAGCGCGCGTATGAACGCGGGCGGAGCGGCCCCTTCCAGATGCAGATGCAATTCGACCTTGGGTTTCATAGAAAACTCCTTCCAGGCCCGCGGCCTGCCACACCAAGATGCGCTGCCACCGAGGCGCCAACATCGACAAAGTTGCACAGCCCAATGTGGCCCGCAGGCACCCCGGCACAGATCACCGGCACCCGTTCGCGGGTGTGATCGGTGCCGGTCCAGGTCGGATCATTGCCATGATCGGCGGTAAAGATCGCCAGATCGCCGGGGCGCAAAGCGGTCAGGAAGGCATGTGCCCGACCGTCAAACCATTCCAGCGCACGGGCATAGCCTGATACATCGCGGGGATGGCCATAAAGCGAGTCAAATTCGACAAAGTTGGCGAATGTAAAGGAACCGGGGGCGGCGTCGCGCCCCAGGCGGTCCAGATGATCGAAAAGGTCAGCGTCATTCTTGCCCTTGTGCAAAGCCCCTATGCCCCGCATCGAGAATATGTCGCCGATCTTGCCCACGGCATGGGTATCGCGGCCCGCCTCGTGCACCCAATCCAGAAGGGTCGGGGCAGGCGGCGCGATGGCATAGTCATGGCGGTTCGAGGTGCGTTTGAAGTTGCCGGGTGTGCCGGTGAAGGGCCGGGCGATGACGCGGCCAACCTTCATGGCATGCAGATGCGGGGCAAGATCCCGGCAAAGTTTCAGCAGGCGGTCCAGCCCGAACGCCTCTTCATGGGCGGCGATCTGAAAGACGCTGTCGGCCGAGGTATAGCAGATCGGCCAACCCGTCCGCAGATGTTCCTCGCAATGTTCGGCGATGATCGGCACGCCCGAGGCGTGGCAATTGCCCAGGATGCCCTGGGTTCCGGCCAGCTTGCAGACCAGGGCGACCAGTTCGGGGGAAAAGGCGGGGCGTGTGTCGGGAAAATAGGTCCAGTCCCAGGGCACGGGCACGCCGGCTAGTTCCCAATGGCCCGAAGGCGTATCCTTGCCCTTCGACACCTCGCTAGCGGCGCCCCAAAGGCCAAGGGCGGCGGCATCAAGACCTGGCGTCTGGGCGCCCGAGGCCAGACGGACCGCCGCACCAAGGCCAAGCCGGTCGAGGGTGGGCATTTTCAAGGGACCAGAGCGGCCCTGTTCGGCCCGGCCCGCCGCGCATTCGCGGGCGATATGGCCCAGCGTATTGGACCCGGTGTCGCCAAAGGCTGCGGCATCCGGCGCGCCGCCACAGCCGACGCTGTCCATCACGATCAGAAAGGCGCGGGCCATCAGGCGATCCTTTTCAGTACGAGGTCCGGGTCATTTGGCGCGGTCTCGGCCAGAACATAGGCCGACTGCACGGCCCGTATCGCGGCTTCGGCCTGGGCTTCGGTGGCGGCATGGACCATGCACAAGGGATCCCCCTTGCCGATATCCTCGCCGATGCCGGCCAGATCCGACAGGCCGACCGACGGGTTGACGCGGTCGCCTTCGCGCTGGCGTCCGCCACCAAGCTGAACCACGGCAAGGCCCAGTATCTGGCCGTCAATCGTGGTCACATAGCCGCCACCCGGCGACGGAACATCGCGGATCACGGTGGCGGCGGGCAGGCGGTCGGGCCAGCGGTCAACGAAATCGGCCGGGCCGCCCTGTGCCGCCACCATGCGGCCGAACCAGTCGGCGGCTGCACCGGATTCCATCGCCTGTTCGATCCGGCCTGCGCCATCCTCGGCATCCGCCGCGATCCCGCCCAAAGCCAGCGCCTCGCCGCCCAGCGCCTTGGTGATGTCCCAAAGGGCTGCATTGACCGATGTGCCGGTCAGGGTTTCCATAACCTCGCTGACCTCCAAGGCGTTGCCGGCAGCGGTGGCCAAGGGCTGGCTCATGTCGGTGATCAGCGCCGCTGTCATGCAGCCCGCCCCCTGCGCGGTCGAAACCAGGGCGCGGGCCAGCGCCTCGGCCTCGGCCAAGGTTTTCATGAAGGCCCCCGAGCCGCATTTCACATCCAAAACCAGCGCCTCCAACCCGGCAGCCAGCTTTTTGGACAGGATCGAGGCCGTGATCAGGTCCACGCTTTCGACCGTGCCCGTCACGTCGCGGATCGCATAAAGGCGGCGGTCGGCGGGGGCGATTTCGGCAGAGGCTGAGACGATGGCGCAGCGGATATCCTTCATCTGGCGGCGCAGCTGGTCTTCGGACAGGCCAGTGCGAAAGCCGGGAATGGCTTCCAGCTTGTCCAATGTCCCGCCGGTGTGGCCCAAGCCGCGGCCCGAGATCATCGGCACATAGGCGCCGCAGGCCGCCAAAGCGGGCGCCAGCAGCAGCGAGATGCAGTCGCCGATGCCGCCCGTCGAATGCTTGTCGATGACCGGGCCGGGCAGGTCCCAGACCATCACCTTGCCCGAGCGGGTCATGGCGCGGGTCAGGGCCACGCGGCCCGCCTCGCCCAGACCTTTCAGCAGCACGGCCATGGCAAAGGCCCCGCCCTGGGCGTCGCTGACCGCCCCCGAGGCCAGGCCTGCGGCGAACCAGGTCAGATCCGCAGCCGAGGGCACGCCCCCATCCCGGATGCAGGCAATGATGGCCCGGGCGTCGGTCATGTGCGCGCCATGTGGGCGGCGGTGAACAGGCCGGGCAACAGTTGGGCCACGGTCATGGTCAGCATCTG
>JAYSWK010000131.1:0-5327 GCA_043718085.1 Rhodobacterales bacterium | reverse complement strand
AAAGCACGATCATCACCCATGGCATGCCCTTTCCGCAGAACGTTGAAACCGCGCGCCTGGTCGAACAGACCGTGCGCGACGCCGGGGCCGTGCCCGCCACCATTGCCGTGATGGGCGGCCTTATCCATATCGGTCTGACGGATGCGGCGCTGGAAAGCCTGGGACAGGCGCGCGACGTGATGAAGCTGTCGCGCGCCGATCTGGCCGTGTGTCTGGCCTTGGGTCGCACCGGGGCCACCACGGTGGCGGCCACGATGATCTGCGCCCATCTCGCCGGAATTTCGGTCTTTGCCACGGGCGGCATTGGCGGTGTCCATCGCGGGGCCGAGGCCAGCTTTGACATCTCGGCCGACCTTCTGGAACTGGCGCATACCCCGGTGACGGTGGTTTGCGCCGGGGCCAAGGCCATTCTGGATCTGCCCAAGACACTGGAAGTGCTGGAAACCCAGGGCGTTCCGGTCATCACCTTTGGCCAGGACGACTTGCCGGCCTTCTGGTCGCGCAACTCGGGTCTGACATCGCCCCTGCGCATGGACAGCGCCGCCTTGATCGCCAGATCCCACCGCCTGCGCGCCACCCTGGGCCTGCCCGGCGGCCAGCTGGTGGCCAATCCCATCCCGGCCGAGGCCGAGATCACCCGCGCCGATATCACGCCCTTTATCGAAGAGGCCCTGTCCGAAGTGGCCAAGGGTGCCGTCGCCGCCAAAGCCGTGACCCCGTTTCTTCTGCAACGCCTGTTCGAGTTGACCGAAGGCCGCTCCCTTGTCGCCAACATTGCCTTGGTTCTGAACAACGCCCGGCTTGGCGCCGAGATTGCAAAGGCCCTGATCGACTGAGGCCAAACCGGGTGCACAAAGCGGAAACTTCGAATATTCCACATTGAACCCTTCGAATGCTCTGCCACGATTTCTTCAAAGAAATCGGTCTTGAACCTCTCGGCAAACCCACTTTCATACATCATGATGTCCTGAACAGGGTCGTCTGAAAGCGCGGGGTGAAACATGACGATCGCTGCCCAGATCGACAGCTATATCCAGGAACAGCCCGAGCCAAAGCGCGGCGACCTGCGGGCGTTGCATCAGCTGGCCCTGCAGGTACTGCCCGAGGGGCAGCTATGGTTCCTGGATGGCAAGAATGCCGCGGGCAAGATCGTGTCCAACCCCAATATCGGCTACGGGTCCTTCAGCATCCGCTATGCCGATGGCAGCAGCCGGGCGTTTTACCGGCTTGGCCTTTGTGCAAACGCCACCGGACTATCGGTCTATATCATGACCTTCGCGGACAAGTCCCATCTGGCCGAAACTTACGCCCATCTCTTGGGCAAGGCAAAGGTCACGGGCTATTGCATCCGGTTCAAGGCGTTGAAGGACATTGACCTGTCGGTCCTGGAAACCGCCTTGCGTGACGGTGCCGCGCAGTCCTGACCCTGAAGCGATCCCCGCCCCCCCATTGCCCAACCGCCCTTGCGCCCCTACATTCCGCCACGATGATCCAGGAGTGTTCATGACCGACCCAAGTCCCATCCGACGCCGTTCGCTGACCGCGACGTTGCGCTCCAGTTTTCTGACCGGGGTGGTGGTCGTGCTGCCCATCGGGCTGACCATCTATCTGATCTGGTCGGTCGTGGGCTGGCTGGACGGCTGGATCCTGCCCCTGATCCCGCAATCCTACCACCCCGAGGCGCTGCTCGCCTGGCTTTTCGGGCCGGGATATTCCTTTCCGGTGCGCGGCGTCGGGGTTGTGGTGTTTTTCGTCTTTACCACCTTCGTGGGCTGGGTCGCCAAGGGCCTGATCGGACGCACTGTCCTGTCCCGGCTTGACCGGACGGTCCAGCGCATGCCCGTGGTCCGCTCGCTTTATGGCGGGTTGAAGCAGGTGGCCGAGACCGTGTTCAACCAGCAGGAGAAATCCTTCAATGTCACCTGCCTGGTTCAGTTTCCCCGCCCCGGCGTCTGGACCATCGGGCTGATCTCGGCCCGCCCCAAGGGCGAGATCGCCAGCCGTCTGGGCCCCGACATGATTTCGGTGTTCATCGGCCTCACCCCCTTCACCTCGGGCTTTGTGGTCTTTGTCCACAAGGAAGAGGTGATCGAACTGGACCTGACCCCGGAAGAGGCCGCCAAACTGGTGGTATCAGGCGGCCTGGTCTATCCGCCGCCGAAAGACCCGGATTGACCCCCTACAGCGCCGTCCATCCGCCATCGACCGAGATGGTCGTGCCGGTCACCTGATCTGCAGCACTTGAACACAGATAGACCACCGTCCCGCCGATCTGTTCGACCGTGGCGAACTGGCGCGAAGGTTGGCGCAGCAGCAAGACCTCGCGGATCACCGTGTTGCGGTCCATGCCGTGGACCTTCATCTGGTCGGGGATCTGCGCCTCGACCAGCGGGGTCAGCACATAGCCCGGGCAGATCGCGTTGCAGGTGATCCCCTGCCCCGCCACCTCCAGCGCCACGGTCTTGCTCAACCCCACAACCCCATGCTTGGCCGCGATATAGGCGGATTTGAACGGGCTTGCCGTCAACCCGTGGGCCGAGGCGATGTTGACCACCCGCCCCCAGCCCTTGGCCCGCATCATCGGCAGGGCAACGGCGGTGGTGTGAAACGCCGACGACAGGTTGATCGCCAGGATCATATCCCACTTGTCGACCGGGAATTCGTCGATGGGTGCAACATGCTGGATGCCCGCATTGTTCACCAGAATGTCGCAAGCCCCGGCCTTGACGATCAGCGCCCGGCATTCGGCCCCCTTCGACATGTCCGCCGCGATGTAGCGCGCCTTGACCCCATGTCGCGCGCCCAGATCGGCGGCCAATTGGTGATCCTCGGCCCGGTCGGTGAAGGAATTCAGCACCACCTCCGCCCCCGCCGCCGCCAGGGCCTCGGCCACCCCCAGCCCAATCCCCGAGTTCGACCCCGTGATCACCGCCCGCTTGCCCTTCAGCATCGCCGCCCTCCATGCATCTGCAGCACCATCATGCTGCAACTGCGCGGATCGCCGCAACCCCGAACCCCGGAAATGAAAAAAACGCCGGCACAAGGCCGGCGTCCAGTTATTGAGGCAGGTTTCATACAGGCAAGAAACCTATCGAGCAGTGTCCCTCTTATACGCGGCTTGCTGCCACGGATCAAGTTAAAGGTTTGAAATGGCTGCCAAGACAACCTAAGCTTGGTCCCAAGAATAAAACCAACGGGGGCTAAGCGAAAATGACTGCGGACTTCTTCCAATCCTTCAAGGGTGCCTGCGCGGTTCTGGCCCTGACGCTGGCCGCACAGACCGCCGCTGCAGAGCCGATGCATGGTATAGCTATGTATGGCCACCCGGCCCTTCCACCGGATTTTGTGTCACTGCCCCAGGCCAACCCGGATGCGCCCAAGGGGGGACGAATCACCTTCGGCGAGGCTGGCAGTTTTGATTCGCTGAACCCCTACATCACCAAGGGCCGCGCCCCCGCTGCCGTGTCTTCCCTTACGGTCGAGACACTTATGGGCCGTTCTTATGACGAGCCCTTTACCCTATACGGGCTTTTGGCCGAATCGATTGATACCGATGCCGACCGCTCTTATGTCGCCTTCACCCTGCGCGACGGGGCGACTTTCTCGGATGGCAGCCCCGTGACGGTCGAGGATGTGCTGTGGTCCATTCAGACCCTGGGCGAACAGGGCAACCCGCGCTATGCCACGGCCTGGAAAAAGATCGCCACATCCGAAATCACCGGCCCGCGCAGCGTGAAATTCACCTTCACCGAAAAAGACCGCGAAATGCCCCTGCTTCTGGGCCTGCGTCCGATCCTGAAAAAGGCCCAGTGGGACGGCAAGGATTTCACCGAAAGCACGCTTGAGGCGCCCATCGGTTCGGGGCCCTATATGGTCGACAAATTCGAGGCGGGCGCTTACATCACCCTCAGGAAGAACCCCAACTGGTGGGGCGCGGGTCTGGCCTTCAACAAGGGCCTCTATAACTTTGACGAGATGAAATACGAATATTTCTCGGACCCGACCGTGATTTTCGAGGCGTTCAAGGCGGGCGAGATCGACACATACCGCGAATCCAACCCCGCCAAATGGATCAGCAATTTCGACATCCCCCCGGTTCAGTCGGGCGAGATCATCAAGGCAGAGATCCCCCATCAACGCCCCTCGGGCATCGACGGGCTGGTGTTCAACACCCGCAAGCCGATCTTTGCCGATTGGCGCGTGCGCGAGGCGCTGACCCAGGCGTTCAACTTCGAACTGATCAACCAGACCTTGAACGGCGGGGCCAACCCGCGCATCACCAGCTATTTCTCGAACTCGGAACTGTCGGGCGACATGGCCAGCCCCGCCTCTGCTGCCGTGGCGGCGCTTCTGGACCCGTTCAAGGCTGACCTCTTGCCCGGCGCACTGGGCGGCTATGCCTTGCCCGTCTCGGATGGGACCGAGGCGAACCGCGCTGGCATCCGCAAGGCCACCGACCTTTTGGCCGAAGCCGGCTGGACCATTCAGGACGGCATATTGAAGGATGCCGGGGGCGCGCCCTTCAGCTTTGAAATCATGCTGTCCAACGGCGAAACCGATACGATTGCGGCCGCCGAAATATTTGTCGAGGCGCTGAAGAAAATCGGCATCGAAGCGCGCATCACGACGGTGGACTCGGCCCTGTTCAAGGAACGCACCACGACCTACGACTTCGACATGACCCATTACGTGCGGTCGCTGTCGCTGTCGCCGGGCAATGAACAGACGCTTTACTGGGGCCATGACGGCGTGACCAAGCCCGACACCCGCAACTGGATGGGCATGACCTCGCCCGCAGCCGAGGCGATGATCCAGAAGATGGTCTCATCGACCAATCGCGCCGATTTCGTGACCGCCACCCAGGCTTTGGACCGGGTGTTGACCTCGGGCCGCTATGTCATCCCCTTCTGGTATTCCAACGTCTCACGTATGGCCTACGAGAAGAATTTGCATTATCCTGAACATCTTCCGATCTATGGCGACTGGTTGGGATTCCTGCCGGACACCTGGTGGTATCAAGATTAATGGATCGATGAGGCAAGCATGAAAAAGACAATTCTATTGATCGCGCTTCTCGCGTCCCTTGCGGGGTGCAACACCGTGTCCGGCGTGGGCCAGGACATTTCCAGTGGGGCAAATCGCGTGTCGGGCTGGCTCGGCGGCTGAACCATTCGCACGGGTTTCAGCGCCAATTTCAGGGTGCGCCTTCTGGGCGCGCCCTATGCCATTTAGAGCGGGATGAGGTTTCATGGAAACAAACTCATCGAAATGCGCGTTCGAGCGAATGCGAGAGGCAGCGTTTTTCGATTCCATGCAAACTCATCCCG
>JAYSWK010000014.1:0-2543 GCA_043718085.1 Rhodobacterales bacterium | reverse complement strand
GGGCTGGATGTGATCAGCCAGGGCGGAGATTATGTCGGCACACTGACACCCGCGTCGCTGGTGCGCGCCCTTGCCCTTGCCGAACGCCGTGCCGCGACCCCGCCCGAGGCAGCCCATGCCTGACACAAGGGTCAAAGCCACGGACAGCCGCGCCCCGGTTGCGATCTGGATCGGCGTTCTGGCCATGGTTCTGCTGCTGGCCCTTTTGCAGTTCCGCCTGCCCGACCTGACCAGTTATCCCGCCACCTGGCAGCTTCCTTTCACCGATTGGTTGAACGGCGTGATGGGCTTTGTCGTCGGCCACACCAAGCCCTTCTTCCGCTTTTTCTCGATGATCATGGGCTACCCGATGACCTGGGTGTCACAGCTATTGAACTGGCTGCCCTGGTCGGCCACGGCGGTCGTCGCCGTGTTGATCGCCCATCGCGCCGGCAAGGCGCCGCTTGCCGGTTTCGTCGGCCTGTCGGTGCTTTACGTCCTGACGGTCGGGCTTTGGCCTGACACGATGAACTCGTTGGCGCTGGTCGCCGTCTCGGTTCCCTTGGCCATTGCCTTGGGCTTTGGCCTGGGCGTGCTGGGCTATTTCTCGGTCAGGGTTGAACGCGTCCTGATGCCCCTGATGGACATCACGCAGACCATTCCGGCCTTTGCCTATCTTTTGCCCATTCTGATCCTGTTCGGCTTTGGCCCGGTGGTTGGCATGATCGCCGGTGTGATCTTTGCCTTTCCGCCCATGGTCAAGAACACGATCATCGGCCTGCGCGAGGTGCCGTCGGATATCATCGAATCCGGGCAGATGTCGGGGGCGACGCCCATGCAGCTGTTCTTTCTGGTGCGCTGTGCCGCGGGCCTGCGGCAAATCCTTCTGGGCGTCAATCAGACGACGATGGCGGCGCTGAGTATGATCATCATCGCCTCGATCATCGGCGGGTCGGCCGATATCGGCTGGCGCGTCCTGTCGACCCTGCGCAAGGCCGAGTTCGGCCAAAGCCTGATATCGGGCATCGTGATCGCGCTTCTGGCCATGATCCTTGACCGGATCACGCACGGCCTGGCGGTGCGCGAACCCGAGCTTTTGCGCCAGCGCAGCTTTCTGGCCCGTCACAGGTTTGCCTTGACCCTGGCCTTGGGCCTTTGTGCGGCGCTGGCCCTGGCGCAGATCTCACCCTGGACGCGCGCCTGGCCCCGTGAGTGGACCTTTGATCCCTCGGGCCCGATGAACGCCGGGATCGAATGGTTCGTCGTCAGTGCCAAACCCGTGCTGGACAGCGTCAAAAGCTTTGTGATCTTCGCGCTGGTTCTGCCCATGAAGATCGGGCTTTTGAATGTGGTCAGCCCGTACACCTGGGGATTTGCGCCGCAGCCCTGGCATGCCGTGCTGTATATCGCGCTGATCGCTGCGGGCGCGGGTCTTGCGCTGCGCAAGGGGCGCAGCGGGCTGGCGGTGCTGGTCCTAAGCTTTGGCCTGATCTACTTTTTCGGCCTGACCGGGTTGACCTGGCCGGGAATGAGCCTGCTGGTGATCTGCTTTGCCGCCCGCGCGGGGGGCGCACGACTTGGCCTGGGGGCTGCCGCGGCCATGGCGTTCATCCTGGTGTCCGGCAGTTACGACAAGTCGGTGCTGTCGCTGCAGCTTTGCGGCCTTGCCATCGTCATTTCCTTTGTTCTGGGAAGCGCGCTTGGCATTCTGGCCGCCGAAAACGACCGCTTTTCGCAGATCATGCGGCCGATCAACGATACGCTGCAAACCATGCCGCCCTTTGTCCTGCTGATCCCGATCATCATGATCTTCAAAATAGGCGAGTTCTCGGCCCTTCTGGCCATCATCTCTTATGCAGTAGTCGCCCCGTTCCGTTATACTGAATACGGGATACGAAACGTGCCCCAAGAGGTGATCGAGGCGGCCAGAAGCATGGGTTGCACGCGGATGCAATTGCTGCTGCATGCCAAGATTCCGCTGGCCATGCCCAATATCATGCTGGGGCTGAATCAGGCGATCATGTTCGGCATTTCGATGCTGGTCATCACGGCCCTTGTCGGCACGGACGAGCTTGGCCAGGTCATCTATATCGGCCTGTCAAAGGGCAATTTCGGCATCGGTTTCCTGGCGGGCATCGCCATGGCGGTCATCGCCATCCTGGCGGACCGCATCTGCCGGGCCTGGCAAATGCGCATCGAGGCGTCGCTGAGCGGGGGCCGCAGTTGAAGGTCGTCCATTCCCCCGACCACAGAGGCCATGCCGGCGCACCCGAATTGCGGCGCGGGGCGCTTGTGCCCGTGGCCGAACGAATTCAGATCATTCTGGCGACCTTGCAAGAGGCGGGCTTTGCTGACCCGCAGCTTGCCTCGGCGCATGGGCTTGGGCCTGCGCTGCGCATCCATGACCCGGACTTTGTGGCCGTTGGGGTCAATGTCTGCAATGTTCTCAACGGGTATCCGGGCCATTAAAGCGGGATGAGTTTGCATGGAATCGAAAAACGCTGCCTCTCGCATTCGCTCGAACGCGCATTTCGATGAGTTTGTTTCCATGAAACCTCATCCCG
>JAYSWK010000130.1:0-2127 GCA_043718085.1 Rhodobacterales bacterium | reverse complement strand
GCCCTGGGGCAGGGGGTTCAGGGGCCACCCATGGGCGCGCGGGTGATCTGCCCGACCAACCAGCACGAACCCACGGCAGAAAACCCGATCAACTTCGTCTCGATTGGTTCTGAATTCGACGGGGCCTTCGCGCAATTTTGCCTGGTCAAGGCCCGGCATCTGCATGATGTGACCGCGTCGCCCCTGTCGGACATCGAACTGGGGTCGATGCCCTGCGCCCATGGCACGGCGCATAATCTTCTGACCCGTGCCCAGGTCGCCGTGGGCGAACGGGTTCTGGTCACCGGTGCTTCGGGCGGCGTGGGCCTTGCCGCCGTGCAATTGGCCCTGCTGCGCGGTGCCATCGTGACCGGGCAATGCACCTTGACCAAAGCCGCCGCCATCCGCGCCGCCGGGGCCACCGTGATCGACCGCGACACGCCCCTGAAACCCCACAGCTTTGACGTGGTGATCGACGTGGTCGGCGGCGAGGGGTTCAACGATCGTCTGACTGCGCTGAAATCCGGTGGCCGCTATGCCACGTCGGGGGCTGTCGCAGGGCCCATGGTCAAGGGCGATCTGCGCACGATCTACCTGAATGATCTGGTGCTGCACGGTGCCACCCATCAACCGCGCGAGGTTTTTGCCGGCCTTGTCACCATCATCAACACCGCCCGCATCCGCCCCGTCGTCTCGCAGACCTATCCGATGCGCGACATCGCCCGCGCCCAGGCCGATCTGGTCGCAGGCAAATACCCTGGCAAACTTGTCCTGATCCCCACGGAGACCTTGAAATGAGCATCCCCACCAAATCCCGCGCTGTCATCATCGGGGGCGGGGTGTCCGGCTGTTCGGTCGCCTATCACCTGGCCAAGATGGGTTGGACGGATGTCGTGCTGCTTGAACGTAAACAGCTGACCTCGGGCACCACCTGGCACGCGGCGGGGCTGATCGGGCAGTTGCGCGGTTCGGCCAACATGACACGTCTGGCCAAATACTCCGCCGATCTTTACGTCAAACTCGCCGCTGAAACCGGGGTCGAGACGGGGATGCGGCAGGTCGGCTCCATCTCGGTTGCGCTGACCGAAGCCCGGCATGAGGAATTTTTGCGTCAGGCCACCGTCGCCCGCATCTTTGATGTGGATGTGACGGAAATATCGCCCTCCGAGGCGAAAGTGATGTATCCGCATCTGAATATCGACGGCGTCGTTGGGGCGGTCCATCTGCCCCTGGATGGCCAGTGCGACCCCGCCAATATCGCCATGGCTTTGGCCAAGGGGGCCCGGATGCAGGGCGCGCAGATCTTCGAACACACCAAGGTCACCGGCGTCACCAAGGCCAATGGCCGCGTCACCGGCGTTGATTATGTCACCAAGGACGGCGAGCCCGGCCATATCGCCACCGATGTCGTGGTGAACTGCGGCGGCATGTGGGGCCGCGAGCTTGCGGGCCGCTCCGGCGTCACGCTACCCCTGCATGCTTGCGAACATTTCTACCTGATCACCGAACCGATCGCCGGTCTGGGCCATCTGCCCGTTCTGCGCGTGCCCGATGAATGCACCTATTACAAATCCGATGCCGGCAAGATGATGGTCGGCGCCTTTGAACCCAAGGCCAAACCCTGGGGCATGGACGGCATCCGCGACGACTTCATGTTCGACACCTTGCCCGAAGATTGGGACCATTTCCAACCGATCCTGGAAAACGCCATGAACCGGCTGCCCCTGTTTGAAACCGCTGGCATCCACACCTTCTTCAACGGTCCCGAAAGCTTTACACCCGATGACCGCTATTACCTGGGCCAGGCGCCCGAGCTTGACGGCTACTGGATCGCCGCCGGCTACAATTCGGTTGGCATCGCGGGGTCGGGCGGGGCCGGCATGGCCCTTGCCCATTGGATCACCGAAGGTCAGGCACCGTTCGACCTGTGGGAGGTTGACATCCGCCGCGCCCAACCCTTCCAGCGCAACCGCAAATACCTCAAGGAACGCGTGACCGAGACGCTGGGCCTCCTCTATGCCGACCACTTTCCCTACCGGCAGGTCGAAACCGCCCGCGGTGTGCGCCGCACGCCCTTGCATGACCACCTCAAGGCGCGGGGTGCCGTCTTTGGCGAGGTTGCGGGCTGGGAGCGGGCGAACTGGTTTG
>JAYSWK010000129.1:0-13801 GCA_043718085.1 Rhodobacterales bacterium | reverse complement strand
CCCCCGCCGCCACGGCAGGCTTGCCCCCGGTATCAGCGATCAGCACCACGGCGCCCGAGCCGAGCCGCGCCTTCATCTCGTCGATCAGGCCCGGAAGGTCCTTGCCCGTCACACCAGACATCACCTGAGCAATCAGCTTTACACCCTTGATTTCCTTGACGTCCGGGCCACCTGACTTGCCACCCATCGCCAGTTCGCGGCGCAGTTGCGCCACTTCGTTCTGCAAGGCACGGCGCTCTTCGGCCAGTTGCCTGACCCGGTCGCCAACCTCGGCGGGCGCGGCTTTCAGGCTGGCTGCCACATCGGCCAGACGCGCGTCCTGCATCCGCAAATGATCCAGCGCCGCCTGACCTGTCAGCGCCTCGAACCGCCGCACACCGGCGGATGAGGCGCTTTCGCCCAAGGACACAAAGACCCCGATATCGCCGGTGCGTTGCACATGGGTACCGCCGCACAATTCCAGCGAATAGGTCGCCCCATCTGCGCCCTTGCCCGATCCGGGCTGCTTGCCCATCGAGACGACGCGCACCTCGTCGCCATATTTCTCGCCGAACAGGGCCTGCGCCCCGATGGCGCGGGCATCGTCGGGCGTCATGATGCGGGTATCAACGGCGCTGTTCTGGCGGATGAAGGTGTTCACCTCGGCCTCGACCTGCGCCAGTTCTTCCGCCGTCATCCCCTGACCATGGCTGAAATCAAAGCGCAACCGGTCCGGCGCGTTCAGGCTGCCGCGCTGGGCCACATGATCACCCAGGGCCCGGCGCAACGCCTCGTGCAACAGGTGCGTGGCCGAGTGGTTGGCGCGGATCTGGGCGCGGCGGCGGTGCGACACTTCCAGCTTGGCGGGCTGGCCACGGGTGATCGTGCCCTCGGTCACGCGGGCCACATGGACGAACACCCCGGCGGCCTTTTTGGTATCGGTCACCTCGGCCGTGCCGGTCTGGGTGCGCACAAAGCCCGCATCGCCGACCTGACCACCGCTTTCGCCGTAAAACGGCGTCTGGTTGACCACGATCTGAATGGTTTCCCCCACCGCCGCCGCACCAATCGCCGCCCCGTCCCGAACAAGGGCATGGATCTCGCCCTCGGCGGCTTCGGTGTCATAGCCCAGAAATTCGGTCACGCCATGGGCTTCGGCCAGTTCGAACCAGATGCTGGCATCCTTGGCCTCGCCCGTGCCCGTCCAGGCAGCGCGCGCCTTCTTGCGCTGCGCGTCCATGGCGGCCTCGAACCCCTGCACATCCACCGCCCGACCCTTTTCACGCAAGGCATCCTGGGTCAGATCCAGCGGAAAGCCATAGGTGTCGTAAAGCTTGAAGGCCGCAGCCCCCGGCAGATCGCCGCCTTCGGGCAAGCGCGCCATTTCATCATCCAAAAGGCGCAAGCCGCGGTCCAATGTGGTGCGAAACCGGGTTTCCTCCAGCCGCAGGGTTTCCTCGATCATGCCTTGGGCGCGGGCAAGCTCGGGATAAGCCCCACCCATCTGGCGCACAAGGGTCGGCACCAGCTTGTGCATGACCGGATCCGCCGCCCCCAGCATATGGGCATGGCGCATGGCGCGGCGCATGATGCGGCGCAGAACATAGCCGCGCCCCTCGTTGCTGGGCATGACGCCATCGGCAATCAGGAACGAGGTTGACCGCAGATGGTCGGCAATCACCCGGTGATGCACCTTGCCCGGACCGTCCGGGTCAGCACTGGTCGCATGGGCCGAGGCCTCGATCAGGCTGCGCATCAGGTCGGTGTCGTAATTGTCATGCTTGCCCTGCAACAAGGCGCCGATCCGTTCCAGCCCCATGCCGGTGTCGATCGACTGCATCTCGAGCGGCACCAATCGGCCATCGGCGAACTGCTCGTTCTGCATGAAGACGTTGTTCCAGATCTCGATGAACCGGTCGCCATCCTGATCGGCTGATCCGGGTGGGCCGCCCCAGATGCTGTCGCCATGGTCATAGAAAATCTCGGTGCAGGGTCCGCAAGGTCCGGTCGGCCCCATGCGCCAGAAATTGTCATCCGAAGGAATGCGGATGATGCGGTGTTCGGGCAGACCCGCCACCTTTTTCCAGATCGCCGCCGCCTCGTCATCGGTGTGATAGACCGTGACACAAAGCTTGTCCTTGTTGATTCCGAAATCGCGGGTCAACAGCTCCCAGGCGAAGGCAATCGCCTGGTCCTTGAAGTAGTCGCCAAAACTGAAATTCCCCAGCATTTCAAAGAACGTATGGTGCCTTGCCGTGTAGCCCACATTGTCCAGATCATTGTGCTTGCCGCCGGCGCGCACGCATTTCTGGGCGGTGGTGGCGCGCTTGTAATCCCGCGTCTCGACCCCGGTGAAACAGTTCTTGAACTGCACCATGCCCGAGTTCGTGAACATCAAGGTCGGGTCATTGCGCGGCACAAGGGGCGAGCTTTCCACGACCTTGTGCCCGTTGCGGGCAAAATAGTCGGTAAAGGTCGAGCGGATATCGTTCAATGACGGCATATGGAACGGTCCTTCCAAGGCGCTAGAGCGGGATGGGTTTTCACGGAACCAAAGAGCCTATCGGAAATCGCGTTCGAGCAAATGCGAGAGGCAGCGATTTCCGATTCCATGCAAACCCATCCCGCTTAAAACGGGGTTTTGCCCCCGTTTAGCGGCAGGCGCGGGGCCTGTCCATTGCCAATGGCAAAACGGGCCGCCCTTGTGCCGGGGCGGCCCGCTTTAGCTGGATCCGGATTGGATTATTCGTCCAGAACCGCTTCGCGCTCTTCGCCCGCCATCGAAAAATCCAGGCCATTGGCCGAGCGGATCTTGTCTTCGATCTCTTTGGCGGTCGCGGGGTTATCCTTCAGGAATTGCTTGGCATTTTCGCGGCCCTGACCGATGCGTTCGTCGCCATAGGAATACCACGAACCCGACTTTTCGACCACACCAACCTTGACCCCCAGATCGACGATCTCGCCGGTCTTGGAAATGCCCTCGCCGTACATGATGTCGAACTCGACCTCCTTGAAGGGCGGGGCCACCTTGTTCTTGACCACTTTCACCCGTGTCGTATTGCCGGTGACCGTGTCGCGGTCCTTGATCGACCCGGTGCGGCGGATATCCAGGCGCACACTGGCATAGAATTTCAACGCATTGCCGCCGGACGTGGTTTCGGGACTGCCGAACATCACGCCGATCTTCATGCGGATCTGGTTGATGAAGATCACCATGCAATTGCTGCGCCCGATCGAGGCGGTCAGCTTGCGCATCGCCTGGCTCATCAGGCGGGCCTGGCTGCCCATCTGCATATCGCCCATGTCGCCTTCAATCTCGGCCTTGGGGGTCAGGGCTGCGACCGAATCGACCACGATCACATTGACCGCGCCCGAGCGGACCAAAGTATCGACAATTTCCAGTGCCTGTTCGCCCGTGTCGGGCTGGCTGATCAACAGCTCGTCCAGATTGACGCCCAGTTTGCGGGCATATTGCGGGTCCAGCGCATGTTCGGCATCGACAAAGGCGCAGACCCCGCCAGACTTTTGCGCCTCGGCCACGACATGCAGCGTCAGCGTGGTCTTGCCCGAGCTTTCCGGCCCGTAAATCTCGATGATGCGGCCCTGCGGCAGGCCGCCGATGCCAAGGGCGATGTCCAGGCCCAGCGATCCAGTCGAGGTGGCCGCAACATCCATGATCGGATTGTCGCCCAGCTTCATGATCGAGCCCTTGCCGAACTGCCGCTCGATCTGCGCCAATGCGGATTCCAGCGCTTTTGCCTTGTCGGCGTCTTTCTTGTCCATGTTCCGCTTTCCGTCCAACTCAAACAGGTTTGCCACTGCCATATCGGTCCCCTTATTTCACAGCCGCACAAGCGCGGCAATCAGCCGAGGTGTTCTCGCTTTGTTTCGCCAAGATGGGGGCAAAACGAGAACATTTCAATCAAATTCTTCACAACTCAGCTTTTTCCCAGAAGGATTAAGGAATAGTTAGCACAGGCAGGGAAAATGAATATTTGCGGCGGGGAATGCGCATGTTGGTGTTTTGGCGGCAGGGTCTGGTGTTTCTGGCAACGCCCAAGACGGCATCAACCGCGATCGAGACGGCGCTTGCGCCCCATGCCTCGGTCGTCGTGCTGCGTCCGCCGCAACTGAAACATGCCAACGCGCAGAAATATCAGCGCCAGATGGCCCCCTTTCTGGGCGATGCCAAGGGCGAGCGATTCGTCACAACTGCCTTGATGCGCGAACCGCTGGATTGGCTGGGCAGCTGGTACCGATACCGCACACGGGACGGTGAGGCGCCCGACAAGTCGACCAGGGCGATGAGCTTTGACGATTTCGTGCTGGCCTATTGTCAGGCCGAACAGCCGGAGTTTGCCAAGGTCGGGGCGCAGGCCACCTTCCTGACCCCAGAGGGCTTTCGACCCGTCGATCACATTTTTCGCTATGAAAAGATGAACCGGTTTGTCGGGTTTCTGGAAAAGCGCCTGGGATTGCAGATCACATTGCCGGTCGAGAATGTCTCGCCAGCCGAAACGCTGGCCCTGTCCCCGGCGGTCGCGGCCCGGTTGCGCGAATTTGCCGCCCGCGACTTTGCGCTTTACGCCGGGTTGATGGAATAAGGTGTGTCGCGTTCAACCAGATACGGGCATTCACCCTGCCCCCGCAGGCAGCGATTGCATTTGCAAGCGCGTTCGGGGTGCACACGTGAATTCAATTGAACGCGACACGAACAGGGTGGGATGGGTTTGACCTGAGATGAAAGGACCCAGCCCCCGCACGCCGACCGGATGCGGTTTGCGATGCGTTCTGGATCCGTGAAATTCCATCCTGCTTTGACAATAGACGACCGCGCACCGGGGCAAACCGGACCGATTTCTTCGAAGAAATTCCAGCGGCACCGACGCGCCCTGACCTCAGTGCATCTGGCCCTGAACCGTGGCAGTCAGATCGTTCAGCGAAAAGGGCTTGGGCAGAAAGACCGAATTCGGGATGCGGGCCTGGGTTTCGGACAGAGCCTCCTCGGCATAGCCCGACACGAAGATCACTTTGACATTGGGCCGGTCTTGCAAGGCCAGTTTCACCCAACTGGGCCCATCCATGCCCGGCATCACAACATCGGTGACAAAGACATCCACGGTCAAATTGGGATCCTCAAGCGCCTTCAACGCCTCTTCGGCATTCTCGGCTTCCAGAACCGTATAACCGCGCAGGCGCAGCGCCCGGCTGGCAAAGGCCCGGACCGGCGCCTCATCCTCGACCAGCAGAACCACGCCCTCGCCCTGCTTGACCACGACCTTGCGGGCGGGCGCCTCGGTGGCGGCGTCATGATCGCCCTTGTCGTCATGCAGGGGCAGGTAAAGCTGAAAGACGCTGCCCTCGCCCAGGGTCGAATCGACAAAGATGAAACCGCCCGACTGTTTCATGATCCCGTAGGCGGTGGACAGGCCCAGCCCCGTCCCCTCGCCCAGTTTCTTGGTCGTGTAGAAGGGTTCAAAGATCTTCTGCAGCCGGTCCTCTGGTATGCCCGCCCCGGTGTCCACAACGCGGATCAGCGCATAGTCGCCGGCGGGCACCGTGGCGCGGTCGCGTGTCATCGGTTCGCGCAGGGTCAGGGATTCGGAATCAATCCGGATCGTGCCGCCTTCGGGCATGGCGTCGCGCGCATTGACGACCAGGTTCATCAAGACCTGCTCCAACTGCCTGCGGTCGGCCCGGATCGCCCCCAACCCAGCGCCATGCGACAGCTGCAACCGCACCCTTTCACCCACCAGCCGGTTCAGCAAATGGGCCAGATCCGACAGCACATCCTGCAGATCAAGCCGTTCCGGTTTCAGCGTCTGCTTGCGCGAGAATGCCAAAAGCTGGCCGACCAGGGCCGCTGCACGATTGGCATTCTGATGGATCTGCACCAGGTCGGCATAATCGGGATGCTCGCGTTCATGGCGCAACAGCAAAAGATCGCAATGGCCCGAGATGGCGGTCAGAAGGTTGTTGAAATCATGCGCCACCCCGCCCGCAAGTTGGCCGATGGCCTGCATTTTCTGACTTTGGACGAACTGCGCCTCCAGAGTTTTCAGCGCCGTCGCGTCCTGCAGCACCGCCAGGATCTGTGGCCGCCCGAACTCGACAATGCGCCGCAGGGTCACCTGCAGGAAAACTTCGCCCTCCAACAGCCGGGCGCGCAACACTTCAGACCGGCTTGGGCTGCGTTCGCTGACGATGTCATCCAGCCAGTCCGAGACCGGGCGGCCAAGCCCTTCGAACAGGCCGTGGAACATCTCGCCCTGCCCCACGTCCAGCTTCAAAAGGCCACGCGCGGCGGCATTGGCGACGATCAGGGCACCGTCCGGGGCAAATTTCGCCAAAGGCACCGGGACATGTTCGAAATCGGCGATGCTGGCCGCCGTGGCCGCCGTTTGGGTGACGGGCAAAAGATAGATCTCGCGCCGCTCGCCCTGCCCCTCGACCTCGGCCAGGACGGCGCGCACCGGGCCATCGGCAGCACTGACCTCGACCTCTTCGCCCGAATGCAGAACGGGCGTGGTAAAGACCCGGTCCAGCCGTTTGGGCCGCCCGCCCAGAAGCCGGCGCATCGCCTCATTGGTGAACAGAATCACGCCGGCCTTGTTGGCGGTCAGCATGGGCAAACTCAGGCTTTCCGCGCCGCGCCCCGTGGTGCCACGGTCCTGAAACTCTTCCAGACGCCACAAAAAGCGGCCCTCGGCGATCTTGTGTACGGCCAGGCGGGTGTGACCGCGCCGCGTGACCACATCTTCGCGGCCAAAGCCCAGTTGCACGGCCCGGTTCTGCAACCGGAAAAGCACCGAACTGGGCGAGGCGAAGTGTTGGCGCAGCGCCGCCACCAACGCTTCGCCCTCACCGGCGTTGAAACGCGCAAGGGCCGAGGCATTCTGATACAGAATCTGGCCATGCCTGTCGGTCAGATAGCACGGGGCGGCATCATGGCCGACCAGGCCGATCAGCTGCACCTCTTGCCGCCTTTCGCGCAGATGCGTCTGTCGGGTGCGGAATTTGAGGCCCATGATCAGCACAGCCATGGTCAGGGCCACGCTGGCCGCAGCCACGCGGGCCATCACGTCATGCCCCAGAACGGCAACCGCAGCCGCCGCCAAAGCCACAGCCAGCAGCATCAAGGCGGGCATATGGTTTTGCCGCCTGCCCACCTGCGCCGCGTCGTCCGGCCCCGCCACCGACATGGCCAATTCAGCCCCCTTAGGATTCGTATCAATCCCCATAGCGCCCGCAATTCGTTAACCAGGCCTTAACCGCACTGGCCAAAAGGCACGCAAGGCCAAAATAACCCGTTATGGTTGTGTAGTCTGCGGCGAAACACCCGTCAACACGGCAACGTAGAAGCCGTCACCGCCGTCCAGCGGGCTGAAACGATGCTGGCCCGTCAGGCAAAAGCTCGGATGCGTGGTCAGGAAGCGCGCCACCTGGTCCTCATTCTCGTCGGTCAAAAGCGAACAGGTCGCATAGGCAAGGCTGCCCCCCTTCGCCAAAAGCGGAACGGCACGGGCCAGAATCTCGGCCTGAACCTGCTGCAACGCGGCCAGGCGTTCCGGCGTCAGCGCCCATTTGCCCTGCGGATCGCGCCGCCACGATCCCGAACCCGAACAGGGCGCATCTATCAGGATCAGATCGTAAGGTGCTGTCTTGGCAGGGTTTTCCACGATACGAATGCGCGCACCGGCCCGCGCCGCGCGGGCGAGCAGATCCTTCATCCGGGACAGGCTGATGTCATGGGCATCGGGTTCGCAGCCGCGCGCCGCAATGGCCAGCGTCTTGCCGCCGCCACCCGCACAATAATCCAGAACGCGGAGATCGGCTCGCAGATCCAGAACTTCCATCACCGCCTGCGAGGCGGCATCCTGCAATTCGACCAGACCCGTCAGATAGGCGGCGGACATCTGGATTTTACGTGCGTTTTCCGTCACCTGCAGGGCAGAGCTCACACTTGCATGTGGCACGGTCCCAATACCTTCTGACGCCAGTTGCCGGGCGGCTTCTGCGCGACTGATGCGGGCCAGATTGACCCGCAGAAAGGTCGGGGCCCGCTGGCGCATCAGCTGCAGGATGGTCGCGCATTCGCTGCCCAGGGAGGATTGCAGCCGGGGCAACAGCCAGTCGGGGACATCAAGCGCCGCAGCCCCCTGGGGGGGGCGACCCTCGTCCTGCGGCCCAAGGGCGGACGGGGCATGACCGATGGCGGTAAAATAGTCGGCAGGATCGCGGCCCTGCGCGCGCAAAAGCCCCAGCATCAGGCCGCGCCCCGACATGCCCCCCCCCAGTGCCGCGAACGAGCGTTGGCAGCGCAGTGCGTCATAAACCAGATCGCGGATCGCATGGCGGTCGCCCGATCCGGCAAAGCGGTTGGCCCGGCCCCAATTGGTCAAGACAGGCTCGACCGCCGCTCCGGCCAGCACGCGGTCCATGACCTCGATCGCGGCGGCCAGGCGCGCGGCTGGGGTCACGCCTTCTTTTCCTGCAGGATATTGCCGCCGTCGACCACCAAAGTGGCCCCGTTGATATAGGACGCCCCGTCCGACGCCAGAAAGGCCACAGCCGCGGCCACTTCATCCGGCCGCCCGGCCCGCTTCATCGGTGAGGCAAGCGCCGCCCGCATGAATTCCCCATCGCCCAGCGCCCCGGTGTCGATCCACCCCGGCGCCACGATGTTGACCGTGACCCCCGTGCCGGCCACCTCCAACGCCAAGGTGTGACTTAGCCCCGTGATTGCGGCCTTGGCCGCGCCATAGGCCGAGGCTGTTGGAATGGCGACAATGGGTCCCGTTACCGATCCGATCTGCACGATTCGCCCCCAGCCCTGCGCCACCATGCCGGGCAGGACAGCGTGGGTCACAAGGCGCGCGGGTTCAAAGGTCGCCAGAAACTCTCCCTGCCAAAGGGCGGCGGCCTGATCCTGAAACCGGTCGAACGCCGCCGGTCTTGTGACGCTGCCCAAACCGGCATTTGCGACCAGCACATCGACCGTTCCACAGTCCGCCATCACCCGCGCGACCTCATCCTCCCGCGTCAGGTCTGCGACATGGGCGGTAACGATGATCCCAAGGGCAGCCAGCTTGGTCCCCCGGTCATGGATCCGCCCCGTGGTCGAGACCAGCGTCAGCCGCATTCCCGCCCGCCCCAGCGCCATTGCCACGGCAAAGCCGATGCCCCCGGGTGAGCCGGCCCCAGTGATCAAGGCATGGCGGGTCATGCGGAAATCCTTTCCATTCTGTTAACGGAACAGACTAAACTCTTGAAAACACGTGCTTTCCTTAAGCGTCCAAATCTGGACGCCTAGGACCCCAGCCGGTAGTTGGGGCTTTCGCGGGTAATCTGCACGTCATGAACATGGCTTTCCTTGAGGCCTGCACCGGTGATGCGGACAAACTGGCAGCCTTGCTGCATCTGGGCAATGGTCCGATTGCCGGTATAGCCCATGGCGGCGCGCAATCCGCCCACCATCTGATGGATCACCGCCGCCGCCGATCCCTTGTAGGGCACCTGCCCCTCGATCCCCTCGGGCACCAGCTTGTCGCTTGCGGCATCCTTCTGGAAATAGCGGTCGGCCGAACCGCGCGCCATGGCCCCAAGCGAGCCCATGCCCCGGTAAGCCTTGAAGCTGCGGCCCTGCCACAAGATCACCTCGCCGGGGCTTTCGTCGGTCCCGGCAATCGCCGAACCGACCATGGCACACGAGGCCCCGGCCGCAATCGCCTTGGCAAAATCGCCCGAAAACTTGATCCCGCCATCGGCGATGATCGGAATATCCCCGGCGGCCCCGGCGGCATCCATGATCGCCGTCAACTGCGGCACACCGACCCCGGCCACGATCCGCGTGGTGCAGATCGAACCCGGCCCGATCCCGACCTTGACCGCATCGGCCCCGGCCCCGATCAGGGCCCGCGTCGCCTCGCCCGTGGCCACATTGCCCGCTACGACCTGCACGCGGTTCGACAGCTTCTTGATCCGTTCGACCGCCCGCGCGACACCTTCGGAATGGCCATGCGCCGTGTCGATCACCACCAGATCAACGCCCGCGTCGATCAGGGCCTGCGACCGGTCAAACCCCGCATCCCCCACCGTCGTGGCTGCGGCCACCCGAAGACGACCCATCTCGTCCTTGCAGGCATTTGGGTTCAGCACCGATTGTTCGGTGTCCTTCAGCGTCAGAAGGCCCGTCAGCTTGCCCGCCCCATCGGTGACAAGCAGCTTTTCGATCCGGCGCGCCTTCATCAGGCTGATCGCCTGTTCGCGGTCCGCAGGTTCGCGCAGCAGCGCCAGATTGTCCGAGGTCATCATCACCCGGACCGGTGTCTTGTCATCCGATGCAAAGCGCATGTCGCGGTTGGTCACGATGCCCAGAACCCGGCCCGCAGCATCCACCACGGGAAAGCCCGTGATGTTGTAGCGGTCCATCAGGATCTTGGCGTCCGCCAGGGTCTGATCGGGGCTGAGGGTGATCGGGTGATAGACCACGCCGCTTTCAAAGCGTTTCACCCGGCTGACCTCGCGCGCCTGGGCTTCGACATCCAGGTTGCGGTGGATCACGCCGATCCCGCCCGCCTGGGCCATGGCAATCGCCATCCGCGCCTCGGTCACGGTATCCATGGCGCTGGACAAAAGCGGGATGTTCATCCGGATCGCCTTGGTTACAAAAGTCGCCGTATCGGCCTGTGCGGGCAGGACGGAACTGGCTGCGGGAACCAACAACACGTCATCAAAGGTAAGCGCCTCGCGAATCTCCATGAAAGCCTCCATACATCTGGGCGGGAGTGTTCGTTTGACGGCCCCCATTTGCATCAATGTCGCGGCTTGGCAAGGTCAAAACGCCACCCCTTGCGGCGCAGGTGCCGCCGCGCCAGAGTGTCGGGCAAAATTCAGGCAGGGATTCCATGCGCGTTGCAATCATCGAAAACACGGCCGTGACCCATCACGGTCAGGTCGGCGTGGCCCTGCATGAGGCCGCAGCATTGGTCGAGGTCTTTCGGCCCTGGAAAGATGGCCAGTTGCCAGAGGCCGGGGCGCATGATGGGCTGATTGCCTTTGGTGGTACCCAGAACGCCCTGGCTGATGACACCCATCCCTATCTGCCGCAGCTTGCCCGTCTGATGCAGGAAACCGGCGCCTCGGGCCGGGCGGTGCTGGGCATCTGTCTGGGGGCGCAGGTCATGGCGCGGGGGCTTGGGGCCACCAACCACCTGGGAGTTGCGCGGGAATTCGGCTGGTGCCAGGTCGCACGGCTGGACGCGGCCAGGGATGACCCGGTCATGGCGGCATTGCCTGACCAGTTTCCGATATTCCAATGGCATTCGGACACGTTCACCTTGCCCCAGGGCACAGTGCAGCTGGCCCGTTCCGACCCTTCGCCGGTGCAATGCTACCGGGCCTACCGGGCAGCTTACGGGATGCAGTTTCACGTCGAGGCCAGCCGCGCCATGGTTCAGGACTGGAACGCCACCTTCCCCGATGAGGTCGAGCGCAACGAGCCGGGCTGGCTGGCCCGCTATCCTGCAAGGTCAGAGGTTCTGGGCAAGGCGGCGGATCAGCACGGGCTGGCCATTGCACGCGCCTGGGTCGGGCTGATCTGACCGCCCAAGCGGCAGCCTGATGCAAAACGCGTCGGCCCCTAGAGCGGTTCAAGTTTTTGTTGAAACATCAAGCATCAGAATTCAAACACTTTTGGTTTGAATTCTTATTCAACATGAAATTGAACCGCTTTAACCCCGCAACACCGGAAACCAATCCTCGCGCAGCCGCTGCCCGGCAACCATGTCGTGCCCCGGATAGGGCGGCGAGGTGCGGCCGGGGCGTTCGACATAGCGCGCATCGTCGCCAACCAGACGCAGCGAAAAGGCGCGGCGGCGTTGACCGGTTTCATTGCCCCGCGCGCCATGCAAGGTCAGGTAATTGAAGGCCACGGCATCGCCCGGCTCCATCTGCCATTCCCGCACATCCATCCCCTCGGCATCCGGGTCGGGCACGGCCATGTATTTCGTCGGGTCCGGGTAGAACGATGTATCGGCCAGCCAACGTTTCGGCAGCACCTCTTTGGGCCACAGATGTGACCCCGCGACGCAGCGCAAAGATGCCTGCGTGACCGGATCAAGCGGCGACCAGAAGCTGACGGTCTGCTGGCCCGCGACAAAGTAATAAGGGCCATCCTGATGCCAGGGCGTGGGCTTGGAGGTGCCGGGTTCCTTGACCAGGACATGGTCGTGAAAGAGCTGGACCCGCGTGCTGGTCATCAGCTTTGCCGCCACTTCGGCGACCTGTGAGCCGAAGATGACCTTTTCAAATTCGGGGATGCGATTCCAGTTGCAATAATCGTCGAAAAACCGCCCGCCCTCGCCGGGGTTCAGATTTTCAGAGGCATAGGGACCGGGTTCGGCCATGTTGCGGTCCACCCCGGCGCGCAGATCATCGACCCAGTCCTGCCACAGACCCTTGATCAAAACCACGCCGTCACGCTGGTAATCCAGCACCATCTGTTCCGTCACGTCGCCCATATCGCCCCCTTGTCCGATTGCCTGTTGCCCGCTGGCTTGCCATGGCACGGCCTTTCGCGCAAATAATGGCTTATGAACATGGTCATAATCTGATGTTATCCATCACCCTGCGCCAGATCGAATATGTCTGCGCCATCCAGCGCCACGGTGGGTTGACAGCTGCGGCCGAGGCTTTGCATGTCAGCCAGCCCGCCCTGTCCGTGGCCCTGGCCCAGGTCGAGGCGCATCTGGGGCAAGACCTGTTCTTGCGCCGGCCCGGTGGCCCGTTGCTGGCCACACCCTTTGGTCGTGGCTGGTTGGAGCGCGGCGAGGTGCAACTGCGCGCCATGGCCCAGCTTCTGGACGGGCCAACCCGTGCTGCGCCATTGCGCTTTGCCCTGTTCGAGGATCTTGCCCCCTTGATCCTGGCCCCGCTTTTGGCCTCGGGCCACGCACCGACACTGGAGGCACAGGTGTTGGGCTTTGCGGCGCTGACCCATGCCTTGCGCAATGGGCAGGCCGATCTGGCCGTGACCTGGGATCTGGGCCTGCCCCTGGACTTGCGCCGGATCTTGCTGGCCAGTCTGCCGCCCCAGGCGATCCTGGCGGCGGATCATCGCTTGGCCGGGCGGCGCAGCCTTGATCTGGCGGATCTTGCAGCAGAAACGCTGGTTCTGACGGATCAGGGCCTGAGCGTGGATCACATCCGCGCCCTGTTTGGCAAGGCCGGGCTGCGGGCCACCATCACCCAGCGATGTGCCAGTCTGGAACTGATGCGCTCTTTCGCGGCCAACGGGTTGGGGGTCGGGATCAGCTATACCCAACCGGCCCCAAGGCAAAGTTCGGATGGCAAGCCGCTGGTCGTCGTGCCGATCCGCGATGCGGGTCACGAGCCTGTGGTTCTGGTCCTGCCCGCCCGTGCCCCGGACCCCACGGACCTTGCAACATTGCAACATCTGCTTGCCGCGCTGCTGAACGCCACCGACGCCTGAGGCCTGACAGGCAGGGCTGGCAAGGCACCGGGCGGCAGCCCTGACGCTGGCGCGCACCGCCTGGGCCGCGCCAAAAGGTTGCCGCGACCGTCGCAAGGCTTTGACCTTGGCAAATTCACCCCCTATTGTCCCGTCGAACCGAAGAAAATCGTTTTGGACCCGAACCATGTCTCTGGAAGTGCCGGCAATCGACAATGGCCCGACAGCGATGACGGTGTCAGTTGCGCCGGTTGGCGATTCTGGGGTCAACGCGGTCACCTGCAATCCCATCCCGGGCGATGTCGATCTGCCCGTCCCAGCCAGAACGGATGCCCATGCCCCTGTCACGCT